>JAHIFA010000010.1 GCA_018901315.1 Nanobdellota archaeon
AAAAGCCCTGTTATGAAATCACCCTGCAAAAATCTTCCTTTTTCATCAATAAAAAAGCATCTATCAGCATCACCATCCCATGCTATGCCTAAATCAGCTTTTTCATCAACAACTCTTTTCATAATATCTTTTCTGTTCTCTAAAATTAGAGGATTGGACTGATGATTTGGAAAAGAACCATCAAGCTCAAAATACATTGGAATAATATCTATTCCTATTTTTTCAAATACTTTTGGAACTATCATTCCAGCCATGCCATTTGATGCATCCATAACAACCTTTAATGGCTTTATCTTGTTTACATCAACAAATCTAAGGACAAAATCAACATAATCTTTAAGAACATCTTTTTTTATTATCCTGCCTTTTTCATGCTCTTCAAAATCATTTTTTTCAACTAATTTTTCTATTTCCTTTATTCCTGTAGCATCGCTTATTGGTATTGCTTTTTCCCTTGTAAACTTGATTCCATTGTATTCCTTAGGATTATGAGATGCTGTAATCATTATCCCGCTTTCATACCCATAGTTTGAAACAGAAAAGTAAAGCATGTCTGTTCCACTTAACCCAATTTCAATAGCATCTGCTCCCTGGTCTGTTATTCCATCTGCTAATGATTTGAACAATGAATCAGAGCTTAAGCGCATATCTCTTCCAATAACAACATTCTTGCATTTCAAGAATTCAACAAAAGCCCTGCCAATTTTGTAAGCTATCTCTTCATTTAGTTGTTCTGGATAAACTCCCCTTACATCATATGCCTTGAATATGCTCATATTATCACCCCTTTATATTGAGAATAAATTATGCACAAAAAAGCGAAAACCAGTATTTTTAGATACTGGATGAAGCTTTTTTGGCATCCTAAAAATCCACTGTCAAAATAAAACTCCGTCAAATCAGCACCTTTAGGTGCTAGTAGGAGTTTTCTGTGGATTTTTATGATTTTATATCCTTCCATTCTTTTAAAGCTTTTTCATATCTTTCTATGCTGCCTGTGTCAAACCACTGGCCACTAAATGGATATCCAAAAAGCTTTCCCATTTTTGCTAGTTTTGGAAAAACATCTTTTTCAAGCATTGCAAAGCCCTTTGGTATTAAATCAATTACATCTGGCTCCATTATATAAAATCCTGAATTTATAAGTTTAGAAGGCGCTTCCTCTTTCTTAGGCTTTTCAACAAACTCAAGAATTTTTGAGCCAGAAAGCCTTGCAACACCATACTTGCTTGGATCTTCAACAGTTGTCAGTGCAATTGTTACAAGTGCATTGCTTTCCTTATGTAACTGATACATTTCTTCTATATTAATGTCTTTTAATTCATCTCCATTTGAAACAATGAATGATTCAGTAAGCATATTTTTTCCCAGCTTTAATGGCCCTGCTGTGCCTAAAGGCCCAGTTTCTTCTATATAACTAAGTTTTATTCCAAATCTTGAGCCGTCAGCAAAATGTTCCTCAATCTTTTCCTTCATATGGCCTACAGCCATTGTAATATCCTTTATGTCATATTTTTTGAATAAGTCAAACAAGTGTTCTGTAAGTGTTTTTCCATGCACTGGTATCAATGCTTTTGGTATCTCATATGTTATTGGCCTTAATCTTGTTCCCTTTCCACCTGCAAGAATTACTGCCTTTTTTGGAACATTTGCACCGAGTGCTTTCATTATAAGAAGCTCTACTGCATGAGACCTATTTTTAATCTTAAAACCATTTACTCCAGAATCAACCTTTTTTAGGACATTAGAGTCAAGTGTTAGTGTTACTCTTTCTTTCATGTTTTTTTCAAAACCAAGATTATATTTAAACCTTTTGTTTTATATGAGAAAGTATGATAAGTTAATAAGAATTAATATTTGTTAATACAGATTTAATTTAAATAACCATTTACAATATACAAAATTCAAAATAGAAAGATTTAAATATTAGAAGTGTTACCTTATAGTAATAACAAATGAGGTGTTTTAATCATGGAAAAAGATCAAAAAACAATTGAAGAAAATAACAATATATCAGATTATCACCTAGTAGATCAAGTAAGTAAAAATTCTTATTTAAAAGAAAAAAGCAACAAATTCTACAATAACTTATGTAAAACAGCATTTCAAGTAGGAACAATGGCATTAATTGGCACTAATTATAGCAAGGCCCTTGAATATACAAGTAATCTTCAATCTAATTTGTTACAGAAATCTCTTGAAAATCCAAGTATGCTTAATAATATTATATCTTATCCTTTAAATTCACAGTATTTAGATGATATACTAATTGCTGGGGGGGCTGCTATAGCTTTCATTACAGCTTGTAATATTGCTGAAACATACAATCCTGTTGAAAAGGGATTAAACCTTGCTGGCAAGGGTGCTTACAAAGGATTAAAGTTTGCCGGCAAATCTGCTTACAACGGAGGAAAATATTTTGTAGATGGATTAAGAGATTTTATTGGTGAAGGGATAATTGCAGCTGTTGCACCAAAATCAAAATTGCGCAAGGCAATATCGACAAGAGATGCATATGAATCAAATGTGATGAGGGATAACGAAAGAAACAGAAGAAAAATAAACAAAATTCAAGAATCAAAAATTAAAGATTCAGATAAAATTGTTGAAGATACCAACTTAAATCAACATAAAATAGAGAAAGCTAATTATAAAATTCAAAAATTAGAAGAGAAGATTATACAAGCTTAGATTATTTTTCCCCTTAAAGTATGGTTTGTTACTGAGATTATTTTTACATTAACTTTTTTCCCTAAGAGATTCTTTTTTGATTTAATTACAACCGGCTTATAGCAATAATTTCTGCTGATAAATGAGCCTTTTTGGCCGATTTCATCCACTAAAATCTCTCCTTCCCAACTGAGCCATTTTTTGTTTTTCTTAGTGCATATCTTGTTGAATTCTTTTGTAATGAGCTGGCTTCTCTCTCTTTTTACTCTGCCATGCACTTTGTTTTTTATTAAAGCAGCTTTTGTTCCTGGCCTAGGCCAGAACCTTGAGATGTTTAAAACATCTGGCTTTATTTCTTTTATTAATTTTATAGAATCATTGAATTGCTCCTCTGTTTCAGATGGAAAGCCGCATATTATGTCTGTGCTTATTGTAATTTCAGGAATTTCATTTGTTAGTTTTGTTATTATTATTTTTAATTCATCTACAGTGTAAAGCCTCTTCATTGCTTTAAGTATTTCATCATTTCCAGACTGAACAGGGATGTGAAGAAACTTGAAAATTTTTTTTGATTTCATTAAATTAACTAAATCATCTAAAATTGGAATCAGGTTGTTTGGGTCCATCATACCTATTCTTATTTTAAAATCTCCTTTAACATCAATTATTTTTTTTAGCAATGAAACAAGATTTGTTTTAATGTCCTGTCCATAGGCAGCAGTATCCTGGGATGTAAGCCAGATTTCCTTGCAATTATCTTTTATTCCTGATTCAATCTGTTTTACAATCTTATCTTCCGGATAAGAAAACAGTTTTCCCTTGGCAAACTTTACAATGCAATAACTGCATACTCCATTACAGCCTTCTGATATCTGGACTATATGGACTATTGGGTTTTTTCTTAGCTCTGGACAATTTAATTTAACTTCATTCCTCTTTCCTATTTTTTCAACTGTTTTATTTTTAAGAACCTTATCAACAACATAAGCAATATCTTTTACATAATGCGGGCCAACCAAAGAAGCATAGGGTGCAATAGCTTTTAATAAATCTTTCTGGACATCAGGCATGCATCCAGCTATAATCATTTTTTTGTTTAGCTTCAAGAAATTTATTATGTTTTTTTTCACCTTATTTTCAGTTGATTGCTTTACTGTGCATGTATTGACTATGATTAAATCAGAGTTTTCTGGTTTTTTTGCAATGCTGTGGCCAGCTTCAATCAAAAGCCCGGCCATTATTTCAGAATTATTATAGTTTGCAGAGCATCCAAATGTCTCAATGAATATTTTGGCCATAAAACTGCAAAAAATAATAATCTTTAAATAGTTTTGTTAATTTTTTTTGTTTGATAAAAATGGTGATAAAGCTTTTCTGGCAGGATCCTTACCTAAAAGAATGCAATGCTATTGTAACAGCAATAGAAGAAAATAAGGTTTGGCTTGACCAGACAGTATTTTTCGCTTTCTCTGGTGGCCAGGCATCTGACAAAGGAACAATAAATACAATAAATGTTTTAGAAGCAGTAAAGCAAAACGAGGATGAGATATATTATATTCTTGAAAAAGAGCCTGATTTTAAGGTTGGAGATAATGTAAAGGTTGAGATTGACTGGGATTATAGATATAAGATAATGAAATTGCATTCAGCAGCACACATTGTTTATTATTTTTTTATTGAAAAGGTTGGCCAGCAGAAGGTAATCGGCTCAAACATAAACGTTGATAAAGCACGCCTGGACTTTGCTTACAATGAGTCAGTAAGCCAGCTGCTTCCAGAGATACAGGAAAAAACAATGGAAATAATCAATAAGGGTATTGACATAAAAGCCTTTAGAGATGAGAAAGACCCAACAAGGAGATTGTGGGAATGCGGAAAATGGCTTATGCCATGCGGCGGCACTCATGTTAAGAACACAAAAGAAATTGGTCAGATAAAGCTTAAAAGAAATAATATAGGAGCTGACAAGGAAAGGATTGAAGTTTCTTTAGTGGATTAAACTAAATTAATATACGATTTTGTATATTAATATATAAGAAAATATTAATTTTATTGTTATTTAACCTATTCTAATATACTAAAAAGTATACTCAACTTTAGAAACGTTTTTATATGCATAAACCAATTATACACATTATAGGGGTGATGCAGCCATGGCAGAAACAATTAAACTAGGCGGCAATATAGAGCTTACAGGATTTTCAGAGCTGGATGGCGGCTCAATGATAATTCTTAAGAAGATAGTCGGCTCTTACGCCAGAAAATTCTCTGACAGCTTAAAGGATTTTGAAAAGCTTGTTCTTGAATTAAATGAACAGAGAAATGAACTTGAAATAAATGCAAAACTCATTGTTGGCGGAAAAGAGACACCAGCAAATGCAAAAGACAAAAACCTTTTTGTTGCTCTTGATAACACATTAAAAGAATTGGAAAAGAAAATAAAATAGAAACAGATAAAATCTTTAGGGGTGATGCTTAACCTCTCAAAATAAAAGGTGTTTTTATGAGCGGTCCTGCTAAAAGCAAAATTGAGATAAAAAATGTAAAGGTCTATATTCACAAAAAAGATCCGTTGACAAACTCAAGGATAATGCACATTGACATTGAAAGTGATGAGCTTAACAAGATTATAAAGGACAAAGAGGCAACATACTGCGCTGGAAAGCAAGGCGGTGTTTTTATTGGCCTTAAAAAAGAAATGCTTGAAAGGGCAAAAAAATTGGTTGAGGAAAAAGAGAAACCTTAATTTAAAGTCTTAACCTCATTACCTATAATTTCTAGCTGGCCATTAAATTCATCTATCTCGCCAGTTATTTCTACTTTTGTTCCAGTGCTTATATTAAAATCACTGTCCTTGAACAGAACAACTGTAACTGTTTCTGGCTGGACTATATCCAACAAAATAATCTTGCCTTTGTCAGTTGATTTGCTTACAATTCCCTTGATTTTTATGTCTTCTCCAATATTGTCTTTGTTTATTTCATTAATATTCTTTTCCTTAATCTCCATGTTTTCAGAGATAAAGAACAAGGCAATTATTCCAACTAATGAGCATATTAAGGCCAGCCTAAGCAAACTCTTTTCTTCCATAATACTTAATATTAAAAACTTGTTAATAAACTAAATGTAACTTTTTCCGGAAATCTTACTATTTTTTTTGATTAGTTTATTTAAGCACTAAATTTTTATAGAAGATTATGTTTTTTGAAATTTTAATTGCAATAGTTCTTGGAATAACAGCCGGGATTTTTACAGGCCTAACACCTGGAATACATATTAACTTAATTTCTGTTTTACTGCTTAGTTTTTCTCCAATACTATTGCAGTACACTAACATTATCTCTCTGTGCTGTTTTATAATAGCAATGTCAGTAACCCACACATTTCTTGATTCAATTCCATCTATATTTTTAGGAGCACCTGATTCTGATATGGCCTTGGGTGTTTTGCCAGGACATAGGTATTTATTAAAAGGCCTTGGCCTGACAGCTGTAAAACTAACTGTTATTGGCTCTTTTGGAGCATTGTTATTAAGTATTTTGTTTTTTCCATTGCTTGTTCCTCTTGTAAAATTTGGCTACCCCTTGATAGAAAACTATATTGGATATATCTTGATTGCAGTTGTTGTTTTTATGATAATGAGGGACAGAAAAAGGGTTTGGGCTTTTTTTGTTTTTCTTATAGCAGGCGTTTTAGGATTGATAGTTCTTAATATGCCAAATTTTGAAAACCCATTGTTTCCATTGTTTTCAGGGCTTTTTGGAATATCTACCTTAATAATAAGCCTCTTGCATAATGAGAAGATTCCAATACAGGCAAAAAAACAGTATGTAAGGGTTTCAAACTTAAAAACATTTAAGGCTTTGTTTTCAGGAGGGTTTTCAGGATTTATAACTGCTGTTATGCCTGGCTTGGGAGCATCAACAGCAGCTGTTATCTCAATGCAGATAACAAAAAATC
>JAHIFA010000094.1 GCA_018901315.1 Nanobdellota archaeon
ATTTTTTCAAAAATTCCTTGACCACATTGCATTCTCGCTTCGCTCGGGGCATTTAACAGCAATTCCATGTTAAACTCAATTGCCAAACCCAAAGGGTTATTTGTTTTTCTTTAACTCTCTTCTAAAATTTTCTATTTCTGAAATTTTTACTTCAGGAAAATTTGTAAAAGCTATGGATTCTGTTTTAATATCCCCAAAACCACAATCTTTACAGAAATCATGAGGGGCAGAATTGTAATATCCGGATCCAACATTCGTACTCCCACATTTAGGGCATATTTTTATATAATTTTCCATTTAAACTTATTAATTCATAAATAATTTATATACCTTTGGGTTTGGCAACTTCTCCGCTCCAGTCGGTGCTCGACCTTCGCTACTTCGTAGCTCAGGGAGTTTAACAGCAATTGCCAAGTTAATCAAAATCACCCCATCTTTGAGTTAAAGAGTTAGAAATGAACTTTTTTAACTGAAATAAGAAGTTATAATCTAAATAAAAAAGGGGTGACTTCTTCGCAAATCAAAGATTTGCTCGACCCCATTGCATTCTCGCTTCACAATGTTGCCTTCGGCTCTTTGTTCAGCTCGGGGCGTATAACAGCAATTGCAGATGTTATGCTCAATAAAAAATCGGCTAAATTATAGAAAGGGTCGGCTCTTTTACTTCTTTTGTGCAGAATATCTTTCAACTAAAACATCAAGTCCTCTACGAATCGCTGGAATTGTAGATGGTAAATGTTCTCTGATAAAATCAGCAGTTTTTCTTCCTGCACCACTATAATAAAAATCTACGAAAGTTCTACCCACTCCACTCTGCATAAGAACATTATTTCTAAATTCCCTTAAAACTTCAACTTGATGAGCACTTCTATCTCCATAAACTGCTGTTGCAACAAAGCAATCACTTTCTTCAACTTTCTCTATAGAATCAATATTGAAATAGCTTCCTTGTGGGAATCTTATTAAACCTTCTTTTAATTTATCCTGTGTTGAAGATGCAAATAATTCTTCTTCACCATCAATCCAATATGTCGCAGTACTTAATTTAATATAACTTCCAGTTTCTGTTCTAAGCAAATTATCTTCTAATTTATCTTGCTCCTTGAATGGTGCTAACTTGAATTCTCTTCCCATAAATTTAAGAATAAATAGCAAATTTATAAATCTTTCGATTTATTTACCACTTTAGAATTAATATTCTAACGAGCCGACCCTTAATTTAATAACTAAATTGGACTTCGTCCTTGATACGCCGATTTTTTACTTTGAATTTTTCGGACTTCGTCCGAACGTTGCACTAAAATTCAATCCCTAACGGGAGAGCATAACAGGAATTCCGATGTTAGTTTCAATTGGCGAGCGAGCTAATAAAGAAAAGAATTAAGATTAATTGGCAGGGTGTCTTAAAATTCTATCTATTTGCATATCCCTTGAGAACTTCAACTACTTGATCTCCAACAACTGCTGGAGTGTCATTTTCTAAATCAACTCCGCCATAAATTTGTTTTTTATTGTATCTAAAAAGTTTAGCTGTATCAGGTTTTGTTGGATCTTCAAAAATTAGAATTTCCATTCCCTTATCTTTTGTCCATTGATAAAAAAATGGTCGTGGACCTTTAATTAATGGACTCATACTTGTTGGTTCTTTTTCACTATGAGCAAAATTTGCTCCATCATATGCTAAGTGTTCTAAGTTTACTGTATTTCCCTTCATTTGATTCACCCCATAAATAAGTAATAAATCAATCTTTTTAAATCTTTCGGGAATTTACTATTCAAAAATGGATACATAGACACCCTGCCTTAAAAGTTTTTTGACGCTCGCCCGCCAACTTTTCGGACGAAATCCGCCAGAACTTCGTAACTGATGGAGAGCATAACACGGATCCGAATGTTAAATACAATAAAAAATGCCCCACTATCGAACTATATACTCATTTTCATCAGCTGATGTACTATTAGTCGATGCTAGAACTAATAATAATCCAGTATTATCTTTAGAAATAACTTTATGTGAGATTCCTGTACGAATATAAATTCCTTTATTATCATTTCCATTCATTGAAATAACTTCTTTTTCTTTTGTTACAATATTTTCTAAAAAAATTTCAAAAGAACCTTGTAAGGGAATTAATATTTCTTCTTTTATTTTATGATAATGATTTCCAGACACGTTGTCCTTTTCAAGAAATTTTGAAAGATATGAGTATTTTACTTGAAATTTAAAAGGAAATCTTTCATCATATATTGGCATAAATAATCTTCCTTTTTTGGAAACTCTAAAGTTTAACCAATATATTGTAGACAAATTAGTATCTTCTTGTTTTATTGGTTTTGAATATTGATCTAATGAATTATCCATAGATTAGGAGAAATCAAGGTACTATTTAAAGTTAACGTGGGGCATTTTTTTACTCTTCGGAATTTTGGCTTCGCCAAACCGTCTTGCAGACTATTCCTCGTCCCTAACGGGAGTATTTAACAGCAATTGCGATGTTGAGGCGAAATTTTTTGCCAGTAGTTAGAAATAAAGCTAAAGAAAATAAAAAAGTAGAATAAACAAAGCAAAAAACTTACCCTTCCCCACTTCTGTCCTGTAATGCAAGAAGTAATCGTTCGTAGGGGTCGGTCGCCTAACAGGAATTTCCGTGTTATACGCAATATTACTCAAGAAATTTGTCTCACCTGAAATGTTTTTTTATCTTTAAGTCATAAAGAATTTTCCTTGGTTTTCTACCCACTGCTGAAGCCATAAAATCATTAACTAAGTATGATGCAATCAAATCATTTTTTACGCAGTGTAGTTTGAAACTTTTCCAAGTTGTTTCATCTAGACTTAAAGTAACTTTTGTCTTAACCATACATAAGTATATATGTATGTAAGTATATAAATATTCGCTTTTGTCGACAAATTTCTCTGCGTCATACTGTGCCTACGCTTTGCTCCGGCATTTTTCTTGCAGAAAAACGTATAACAGCAATTAAATTTTAGTGGCACGAACTGATGGGGGACAATTTTCACTAGAAATAAAACTCTTACTTTAACAGAGAGCAATCCGATAAGTTTCATATCTTAAGGTAGGGTTGTAAACTTTTATTTAACAATCCTTTCAGCTTTATAAAATCCTAACCCTGCTGATGCTTCTTTTATGAATTTACTAGTATCTTTTATTGCCAATACCCACACTATTTCCTTATCTTTGCTAACCTCAACAATTTTTGTTGTAGTAGTTATTAAAGTATTTCCATTTGGCAGCCGGTTTGCATCTCTTACAGGCCATTGTTTTTGATTCGAAATTTCATATTCCCAAACAATATTTTCATTTTCATCAATCTCAACAGCTTTTTCTGGCGTTCCATGGTTTGCAAACAAAAAATTTCCATTTCCAAGCAAAACAGGATCGTGCTGCTGGATCATAATCCCTTCGCCAATTGTTTTAACAACCTCGCCTTTTGGATTTACCTCAACAAGCATATCAAAGTTTCTTGTGCTTATTAATGTGTTTCCATTACTTAATCTTGAAACAGCATTTGTATGGGTCCATCCCTGATTCTTTATGCTTTTGTATGGCTCTTTATTGAAATAATCCTTTGCATACCAAGACCAGACAATTACCCCTTTTGGATTAATCTCTTTTACCTGTGCATCACTCATCAGATCATTGTTGCCAAAAGCAAATAAGGTATTTCCATTAGGCAATCTGTCTGCGTCATGCGATATTTTTGTTGTTTTGTAGGACCATACAACTTTTCCATCTCTGTCAATTTCATAGACTCCGTTACCTGGCAATACAAAAAGAATATTGTTATTTGGTAATAGCTCAACATCAAAACCAGGATTGGTATAGCTTGTCAATGCTTGCGGGATATCATACTCCCAAATAATCTCTCCTAGCATGTTTACTTCAATTATCTTTGGTTTATCTGAATTACGATTGTCTGGGAATAATGTTGTTCCATCCATTGCTTTGCTGCTGTCATATTTTTCAACAACCAGGTCAGGATCAACAGAGCCTCTTTGCATGGGTTTTTCGGCAAGTGCGTTATTTTTGTTAGAAAGATTATTTTCAATAGGATTTTCATCAACAGGTGGCGTAACTGCTGGTGTTAAATTATACATCTTTGCATCTTCTTCAATTAGATTTTCAGAAACTTTTTCTGTAGTACAACCAATGATAAAAACAATTAAAATTGACATCAAAATGATTCTTTTCATATTTTACCTCTTTAGTATTAGAGTAATAGAACTACTATTTAAATAATTCTAAAAACACTCTTGATTACTTGTTCTCGAAGCATTAAGAAATCAAATATTTCTGGTGCGAGATAATCTATTTGATTCTCTGCACATAAAATATACTATTTTGTAGTGTCCCAAAAATTTTCAATTTTGGATGATATCGCTGACGCTTAGTAGATAGAACTCTCAGACCCTCTATCCTATAAACATATTGTCTCAGCTTCGCCTCGAATTGATCTGAACTCAAATTTTACTTTTCGGAACGAAATTTTCCCGAACTCCATAAACATATTAATCCCGCAACACTCTATTAATCTTAAAAGAACCCCTTTCTTTTTTTTAAAAATCACAACTCTCAATGTTTGCTCGTAACGGGAAAAGTATATAACAGTATCCTGATGTTAGTTTCAATAAAATTTGAGTTCCTAAAAAATAATTCTCCCTTTGGTTCCTAAAACTAATTGGAAAGTTTTATAAAGATTGAACTAATATCTGGCTAAAGCATGGATAATAGATCCATGCATGAAACACGGAGTGTGAAAAACAATGGATAATAGGAGAGAGGGTTTTAGAGGAGACCGAGGCCCAAAGGAAATGCACAAGGCTGTTTGTGCAGATTGCGGAAATGAGTGTGAAGTGCCATTTAAGCCATCAAAGGACAGGCCGGTTTACTGCAGAGACTGTTATGGAAAGCACAAGAAATTCTAAGTTTATATTTTTTGATACTTTTCTAGATGCAATTTTTTTATTTTATTCTTTTTTCGGGGAGGAATTATAAACTTTACACTCGCTAACGCCCGAATGCATATAACTCAAATTTTACTCTGCGGTCGCAGGTTTCCAGAACTCGGTTTGTAACTGGAAACAAGACTAACAAGGCCCCGAAGTTATACACAATATTACTCGGGCAAGATTTTCCAGATTATTTTTATATTAACCAATTTTAGTGAACTATATGAAACTCGAATTTACAAAAAAGGATTTAAGCCTTTTGTTAAAGAAATACAAGTATTGGACTCTTTATTTATCTCCACAACAATATTATCTTGGCAAATTACAACTAGTTTTGAATAGAAAAAGTGTGATTGATTTATGTGTATTAAAAAAATCTGAAACTCAAGAGCTGCTTGAAATTATCAAAAGATCTAAAAATGCCCTAATAAAATGCTTCAATCCGGATTTATTTAATTATGCAACATTAGGAAACTGTGTAAGACATCACCATTGGCACATAATCCCAAGGTATAAATCAAAACGAATTGTAAATAATGTTATATTCAGGGATGAATATTGGAATCATCCTTCTTGGCCAATTCCTTACAAAAAAGTCAGTAAAAAGACAATAGAAAAAATACATAATCTTATCTTAAATGAACTGTGAAAAACTTGCTCTGCGTCATACTGTGCCTATGTTTCACTTCGGCATTTTTCATTGCAGAAAAAACATATAAATCGCAATTTAATTGAAGTCAGATTATTTTTTCAAATCCTTGAATTTTACAGAATGCTGTTATCCTGCACTTCCCCAGTTTTCTAATTCTGTTTCATGTATTACAACAGTAACTGCTTGAGCAGGTATTCCCATTTCTGTAAAAACTTCTGTTATTTTTTTAATTATAACAGGTTTTGCTTCCTTTTCTAAAGGCCACGATTCAATGTTTACAATTGGCATACAAACCACCTCATTTTAGAGTATTATACAATCCTTTAATAAATTTTCCTTCAATTAAACTTCTCTGCTCCTCATTCACTTCGTGAACTGCTGTGCTCGGGACGTCTTGCAGACTTTCTCTTCGCTTACCCAGACATAACAGCGATCACGATGTTATATCCCATTTTTGGATTACTTATTTTAGAAAAAGAGGAAGGAGTTTAAAGAAATCAAATTTATATGCATTGAGGAAAGCTTATCATACAAAAGATAAGAAAAATATTTTTTGTATAACAAGGGATCCTAACGTTATATTCAATCGTCGTGTAGATTTATTAAAAGAGGGTTGCCACTTTTCAGAAATTATTTTTCTATTAAACCGCTTCAAGAATATGGAAGTAATTCTTTCAATTTGACTTTTTTGTTTATGAAACAATTACTTCTGCATTTTCTAAGACAGAGAAGTGTTGGATTAGTACAAACTGTATCTAACTATTTGTCACTTTACTTTCTTGTTTGTTTTTCGGTTTCTTTGATTACTAATTTCATTATTTTTATTGCCAATACTGGATGTTTTCCAATAGTTGTCTCTTCTGACAGCATTAAGGTATCAGAACCGTCAAGAACAGCATTAGCAATGTCGCTTACTTCTGATCTTTCAGGAACTTTTGAGTAAGTCAATGAAAGAAGCATCTCTGTTGCAGTTATAACCATTGTATTCTTTTTATTGCATTTTTTGATTATTGATTTTTGAACAAGAGGAACTTTTTCAAAACTTATGTTTTTTCCTAAATCGCCTCTAGCAACCATTATGCCGTCACTTTCTTTAATCAATGAATCAATGTTCCTTATTCCTTTTTTTGTTTCAATTTTTGAGATTATTTTTATGTTTCTAGGATAGAATTTTTTTCTTATTTTTTTAATCTGGAAAGCGGTTTCAGCAAAAGAAACAGCCAAGTAATCAAAATTTTGGGTTTTAAGCCATTTTATCATCTTCAATGCTTTTATATCAAAAAGAATCTTGCAATGGCCTATTTTTTTTAATCTGTTCGTAATTTGCAGATATTCCTCAACAGAACCATATTTTGTATTTATTCTTGCAATGTCCATTCCAGCAGCAACCATTTTCTTTAAAATATGGTTTTTATTGCTTGCCGGTCCAATTGTTGCAATAATTTTAGTTTTCAACTGAAATAAGCCTCCATGACGTATTGCTGCATTACTCTGTGGGTGTTGAAAAAGGAACTATTTATTGCAATGCAGGTCCTCATCATCATCATCCATTTTTTTCTGTCCTTATAAAAC
>JAHIFA010000095.1 GCA_018901315.1 Nanobdellota archaeon
CATGGATTCTGCTAGAATAGCTTCTAAATACATCATCAGGAGTTTAGAGGAAAATAATATTAATAATCTAAAGGGATACCAAAAAGAGTGGGAACATAAGTATTTGGAAGAATATAAATGTGCCAAATTTTTACAAAATAAAGCCAAGGAATTCACTAATAATGATCGAATTTGTGATTTGGTTACTAAACAGCTCAGTTCTCTTTCAGATAATGATTCCTTAAGGTTTTGTAAGGGTGACATTAATAGATTTTTCCTTTTAAAGATTTTATTTAACCATAAAATCAGAAAATTATATAGCTCACAATCCAATGTAAAATAAGAAGATAATTTAGACCTAAAAAATGCTTTTACTAAAATGCCCAAAATGCGGCCAAAAGATGAAATACAACAGTGCAAGCGGCATGCTCACAAAGAAAAGAAAGAGATGTGTTTACTGCGGACATTCGTTTAAAGTTACAGATAGTATTATTAAGAAAGTTTAACTTTTTTAATAATAATCATCATAATTTCTATACATATATGTTATCATGGTGGTCATAATCCTCAAAAGAAACAAGATTTTTGGATTTATCAAAACTAAAGACTAAAACAAAATGGCCAATATGCACTCTTTTGGACTCTTTCATATCATATCTTAAATTTTTATAATGCTCTATATCCTGTGAATTAATAATTTCATATATCTTTTTCATGATTTTTTCATAGGTTGGTTTGTCTTTCTTGCATAACTTAACAAGTTTTTTCTCTAACTCTGGCTTTATCTCAAATTCATGCATATCCATTGTTACTCATATGTTGAATAATTCAAATGTTTTCAATATGTTTTTTTAATTCACCCAAATTCTTAAAATGTATCCCTTTCTGTTTCTTTATTCTCTTTAATTTACTAATGTACTCAGGCCTTAACTGTGGCTCTAGAAAATTTTCTTCATACTCATTAACTACTATGTTAATGGCATGAGACTTATCCTTAAGGCCGAATTTTGCCTTTACAATGTTTAACACCCTGTTAGTATTTTCATCTATATTTATTACAGCTTGCACCATATTACATCACATATATAAATATATACAGCATATATATAAATCTTTCCTTTTAATTCAACAATATAAAATATAAAAGCTCAATATTATCAACTAACTTATTGTTTTCAGGACTTTTTCAATGCAGCCAAAAGTTCTAGAAAGCTTTAAATAGTTATAGCTTAAGTGTTGTTTTGTAACTGAACACAAGCTTCGGTTAAAAAGGTGATAAGAATCACAGAAAAAAAATCTGAGATAATACTGAAAGTAAAGAAGCTTTTCAAGAATGTGGAGCTTCCAGAGTATGCCTTGAACACAGACCTTGGTTTTGACATAAGGGCAAACGAAACAGTCACAATACCTGTTTCTGAGCAAAGAACAATAAAGACAGGCCTTGCAATAGAAATACCTGAAGGCCATGTGGGCCTGATAAGGGACAGAGCAGGCGTTATAACAAAGATGGGCCTTCACACAGCAGCAGGAACCTTTGACCCTGCATACCGCGGAGAAGTTTCAATAGTACTTGTAAACTATGGAGAGCATGATGTTGAGGTTGAAAAAGGCATGAGGATTGCGCAGATGATAATCCTTCCTATAGCAAGGGCCAAATTAAAGGAAGTAAAAGAGCTTTCTTCAACAGAAAGAGGAGAGAGAGGATTTAGCTCAACTGGTTTTAAAGAAGTGGTAAAAGAGCTTAAAAAACTAAAATCCTAAATTTTTAAGATTTCTTAATTTTAATTTTTTTAATAATTATCAGAAACATTTACCTTAATTTTCCTTTAATTCTTATCAACTTTTGAGCTAGTTAACCCAGCATAAAAACTTAATTTTTCAATCAATTCTCAAATAGCTGAAACCCCTGAATTCTGGCAGTACAAGGCCTGTAACCCTAACCCAAAAGATATATAAACTAAGCTGGATTATTGTTTATAGAGAGAAAATGCCTGAAAATGAGCAAAAGGAACAGAGAGTTATTAAGAGATTAATAGCTGATGAGATGAAAGAATCTTATATTTCATACTCTATGAGCGTAATAGTAGGCAGGGCCCTTCCAGACGCAAGGGATGGCCTCAAACCAGTGCATAGAAGGGTTTTATACACAATGTATGAAACCGGCTTGTTTCATAACAAACCATTCAGAAAATCAGCAAATGTTGTTGGAAACTGCATGGCAAAATATCATCCGCATGGTGATTCAGCTATTTATGACACTTTGGTCAGAATGGCCCAGGATTTCTCATTAAGATACCCTTTAGTGCAGGGCCATGGAAACTTTGGCTCAATTGATGGGGATTCTGCAGCTGCAATGAGATATTGTATTACAGGGGATTCATTAATATTAACAGATAATGGACTGCTTAATATAAAAGAGATATCTGATAAAAAAGAAGCAAAAATTAATATGAAAATATTATCATTTAATAACAAGAAAAATACAGCTTCAAAATTCTTTAATTCTGGAAAACATGATATTATCTCCTTACAAACAAATTTAGGATATAAAATCAAAGGATCATATAATCATCCGCTTATGTGCTGGGAATTAAAAAACAAAATCCCACAAATACAATGGAAGCTTCTTGAAGAAATAAAAGAAGGAGATATTGTTTTGTTAAACAGAAATTCATCTTTATTTGCAAAAAAAGATTTAATTTTAACTGAGTTTAAGCCAAAATATAATAAGAGAACAAAGAAAATAAAGTTGCCTTCAAAGATGAATAAAGAATTAGCATTTTTATTGGGCGCTTTAGTTTCAGAGGGATCCTTCCATCAAAATAAAATACTCTTTAATAATTCAGATATGCAATTTTATAATTATGTTAAAAATATAATATATGATCAATTTGAGGGAACTCAACTATATGAAAGCAAAATAGCGGGTGGCTGTTTAGGGCTTGATCTTTATCATAAACAAGCAGTAGACTTTTTAAAAAATATTGGTCTTAAAGACACAAAATCCGACAAAAAAGAAATTCCTTTTTCAGTATTGCAATCATCTAAAAAGGTTATTTCAAGCTTTTTAAATGGCTTGTTTGAGGGAGACGGTTCTGTTAGATATAAAATAGATAAGAGGCATAGTGGAAAGAGTATTGAATTAACTTATAATTCAAAAAGCAATACTTTAATTAAACAATTAAAAATTCTTTTATTAAATTTTGGAATAGTTACAACAAGCCCTTACAAAGACAAAAGAAATGGATGTTATAAACTAATAATCTCAGGATTTAATTCTATTGAAAAATTCAAAAATGAAATAAACTTTTTTTCAGAAAGAAAAAAAGAAATTATTTCTAAAATTAGTTCGATAAATTCCAGTAGGATGAGCAAAACAGACTTTATTCCTCACTTAAATGACTATTTAAGGAATAAGTATAAAACACAGTTTATAATCAAAAATAATTTTGACAGATACAGCAATTTAGAAAAAAACTATAATAAATTAATATCAGTTATTGACAATAAAGACAAAAAGATTATTGATATGCTGGTTAGCCAAAAATATTTATTTGATAATGTAAAAATAATTAAAAAATTAAATAAAAAAGAGGAAGTATTCTCAATAAAGGTCAATAGCAATTGCCATTCATTTATATCTAATGGATTTATTAATCATAATACAGAAGCAAGGTTGCCAAAGATTGCAGAAGAAATGCTTGAAGATATTGACAAGGAAACAGTAAGATTTCAGCCAAATTTTGATGATTCAGCAAAAGAGCCAACTATATTACCATCAAAAATTCCTAATCTGTTGATTAATGGCTCTTCTGGAATTGCTGTTGGAATGGCAACTAATATGCCTCCTCATAACCTTGTTGAGATAGCAGACGGCATAATAAAAGTTATAGACAACCCAGATACAACTGTTGATGAGCTTATTTCTGTAATAAAAGGCCCTGATTTTCCAACAGGAGCATTAATCTGCGGCAAAGCCGGAATAATAAATGCATATCACACTGGAAGAGGAAAGATAGTTATAAGGTCAAAAACAGAGGTTATTGAGAAAGTCAACAAAAAAACAATAATTGTCTCTGAGATTCCTTATATGGTCAACAAGGCAGTTTTAGTAGAGCAGATAGCAGACAATGTCAGGAATAAGAGAATTAATGGGATATCTGACTTAAGGGATGA
>JAHIFA010000096.1 GCA_018901315.1 Nanobdellota archaeon
GCTTGTACTTGCCTGTGCCGAGAAAGTCATTTTCATGCTTCAGTATTACAAAGCCAGTGTAATTGCCTTTTATATCCATATCCTCTCCTTTAAGCCATTGCATGGCCTGTTTTTCATCTAGTTTAATGGTATTTAGTTTTGCACTTTTACCTATTAATTGTGAGCCCTCAATGCTAAGCCTTAACTCATTGTTCTTAATCTCTCCAAAGTAAAGGCCGATTGAATTAATCCTTAGTTTTTCAAGGCTTAGATTAAACACTTCCTTATTGACAAGAAATATCTTATTTTGGGTGTTTATAAGAAAAACAAGTTCTGTCCTGAAATCAGATCCCCATTGTTTTTTTATCAAAGCCAGTATTTCCTTGATCTTCTTCCTGTTTAATATTTTAAGTTCTAACGACAAATCAAACACCCCAAAGAGTATTTTCCTTTCTCATCATTACTGCAATCTCTTTTAAAAGGGTTATCTCCCCTTCTGTCAGATGTTTTTTTAGCTCTTTTAGCTTTTTGAAATCGCTTTCTGGAATTACAGAATACAGTATATCACCTTCATTTATTTGCCTTCCTACAGTAACTTTATCTAAGGATATCGCAACCTGCTTCCCTTTTTCAGCTTCTGTAACCTTCTTTTTTTCAGATTGTATGCTCTTTATTGTGGTGAGATGAATAACATCCTTCATTAGCCGCATATTGGTTTTTATTTTGCCCTCAAGAATGTCTACTCCAACAACTGCAGGGTTATTCTGCCTGAAAACATAGCCAGGCATTATTTTGATTTTGCAAGGCCTGACCAGAATATCCACTTCTGATGCCTCGCGCCTTTTTGTCTCGCCCACAACCCATTTTTCAAAGTCTTCTATAAGCTTATAGATGATATCGCTTGTAAAAATCTTTACTTTTTCTGATTTTGCATCATCATTCAAAGATACATTAAAGCCGATAACAACAGATTTTAATGGGTCTTTTTCATAGTTGCTTTCTGCATCAATTACATCTTTTTTTGATATATTGCCAATTGAGGCTTTCCTTATCTTGATATTTTTTTCCCTGAATATAGTTATTAATGCCTCAAGAGAGCCAAGTGAATCTGCCTTTAGGATAATGCCTTGCTCATCTGTTTCTATTATAACCTCAGATACTAATTTCTGGATTTCCTGTTTTGTTTTCTCAAGAGAATCTTTTGAGCTGGCCATTAATGGCATTCCTGCAACAACATTCTCTATTTCAGGAGCAGATATTCTCAGGCATCTGGCAGCACATATACTGCTAACCTGCTTAAACCTGGCTTTCTTGTCTCTTATCTCTGACAATGGCATTGGCTCAAACAATGCTTTTGCCTTTGTTACAACTGGCTTCTCAATTCCTCCAATAACAATAATATCATCCTTTTTTAATGTACCATCATAGATAATAACATCAAGGATTACACCAAGGCCTTTTTTTTCCTTTACCTCTAATATTGTTCCTTTTGCCAGGCTGTTAACATCGCATTTCAGGCATTTTTCAAGGTATTTTTGTGCAAGTCCTGTTAGGACCATCAATAGCTCTGGAATTCCTTCTCCTGTTTTTGATGAAACTGGAATTATTGCAATCTCTTTTGTGTAGTTTGATACGCGGTCAAAGCGCTCGCTTGCAAATCCAAACTCATGTAGTTTTCCAACAATCTCGTAAAGCTTGATATCAAGACTTTTCTGTGTGTCAGGGCCTTGTTTGGAAATATTTTTTAATATATTATCCTTAGCTGAGTTCCATCCAGGCAATAAATCTATCTTGTTTGCTGCAACAATAAAAGGGGTTTTCTTGTGTTTTAGTATCTCAACTGCCTCTTCTGTCTGCGGCTTAAATCCCTCATTAATGTCAACAACAAGAATTGCAATATCAGCAAGATTTCCTCCTCTCTTCCTTAAATTTGTAAATGCAGCATGCCCAGGGGTGTCTATAAACAACAGCCCTGGAATTGTGAATTTTATTTTTAGTGAGTCAAGCAATGGCCCGCATATCTTCTTTATTGTTTCAAGAGGAACAAGTGAAGCTCCAATTGCCTGCGTTATTGCTCCTGCCTCCCCTTTGGTAATATTGCTATTCCTAATGTAATCAAGCAGGCTGGACTTTCCATGGTCAACATGTCCCACAACAGTGCATACAGGAGATCTGATAGTGTTCATCTTACTTACCAGGAAATTATATTCACTTTTAAAGCTTTCCAAAAGCTTTATATTAAGCATTAATTCTTATATTTTCTATGAAAATAATACAAGAAGGCAAAGCAAGAATAAATACATATGCAGCTGAAACAGTATCAAAAGATATGCCTGTGTTTTACAACCCTGCTATGCATATTAACAGGGACATAAGTGTTTTGCTGTTAAATTCAATTGATAAAAATGGTATGCAGATTGCACTTCCACTGGCTGCAACAGGAGTAAGGGGAATAAGGTTTCTGCTTGAACTAAAAAAAGGAAAGGTGAAGTATATTTCATTTAATGACAGAAGCAGTGAAGCAGTGAAGCTGATAAAAAGTAATTTAAGGCTAAATAAGATTAAATTAAGCAAAAAGATAATTGTAACAAATCTTGATGCAAATGAGTTTCTTTTAAGCTCTAAGGGATTTGATTATATTGACATTGACCCATTTGGCTCGCCAAATTTCCTGCTTGACAATGCTGTAAAAAGGATTGCAAGACAAGGAATAATAGCAGTCACTGCAACTGACACTGCGGCATTGTGCGGAACCTCAAGAAATGCATGCCTTAGAAAATACTCAAGCAAGCCATTGAAAAATGAGTTCTGCCATGAATTAGGACTAAGGATCCTGATAAAAAAAGTTCAGGAATCTGCATCCCAGCATGACAAAGCCCTGACTCCAATCTTCTCATACTCAAAAGAACATTATTTTAGGATTTTCTTAAAATGCGAAAAAGGAAAGAAAAAAGCAGATGAAATAATGAAAAATCATGGCTATATTCTTCACTGCAAAAAATGCCTTTTCAGGAAAAATGCAGACAGCATATTCAATGATGAAAAATGCCCATTGTGCAAATCAAAACTTGACTATGCAGGAAAGATTTGGCTTGGCCCCTTATATGACAAAAAGCTTGCAGAGAAGATGAGTCAGGAGGCCAGGAAAAGCGAAAACAAAGAGCTAATCAAACTAATGCAAGTAATAAGCAATGAATCAAAAATAAATGAAGTTGGATTTTATGATATAGCAAAGGTTGTTAAGCACAACAAGCTGAAGAATGTTCCTAAAAAAGAACTTTTAATTAATGAGATAAAAAAACAAGGATTTAAAGCTGCTGAAACCCATATAAGGCCAAATTCTATTAAAAGTGATATAGAATTAAAAGAGTTATTAAAGCTAATTAAAAAGATTAACCAATAGCCCTTCTGACGTCTGTTACTTCAACAGAGTTTACCCCTTCTATTGAAGATATATTCTGCTCAAGCCTGTCTGTGCTTCCAATGTCTTCATTGCTTACAAATATCAGGTTAAGGGCTTTTAAGCCAAATGCAATGGGCTGTATTTCAACTTTTCCCACTTCGCCGCCATACTCTGTAATAAATGGTCTGGCCTTATCCTCTATTGCCTTTAAGTCTGTTTCAGGGCTTTCAGGCATTATCCTAAGCGTTATTACTACATCTGCCATTTTCAGTTTGGGCCTGTAAAACCACATTCCGGGCACGTATACGTTGCTGCTATCTCTCTGCAGTGCTTGCATCGCACTATTTGAGCTTTACCACAGTTAGGACAGGTAAATACTGCTGTTCCTTCTTTATTGGTCATTCTTTTACTGCAAGAAGAGCAAATAAGTTCTTTTTCATCCATTTTAATTACCTCAATTAGTATAATATAACAAAATGGTTCTTTTAGCTAACTTAAAAACCTTATGATTTCATATAAAGTGATTATAATATAATTACTATTTAAAAAGTATAACAAAAGTTTTTAAATAAATAAAAAAATGTTATTTATATGCCAATAGTTAAACAACATCTTAAAGACTTAGAATTGCCAGACCTTCCTGATTTTAAAGCTAAAGAAAAAATTTATGTTTCTAAATCAATTGAAAAAAAGGAATTAGATGAAAGTGTTGAGAAACCAAAATTAGTAAAAAAACTTTCTAAAGAAGAAGTGCCAGAAAAAAAATTGAAAAAGAAACCAATGGAGAAGAAGATAAAACCAGAGCATCATTTTATCTTAAAGGGGGGCCATAGGATTAAAAACATGAATGAACTTAAAGAGTCAATTAAGTTTATGGATAAATCCACATTTGATAATCATGTAAAGCAAGACAAAAATGATTTTGCAGAATGGATTAAAAATATTGTAAAAGACAAGGATCTTGCTGAAAAAATAAAAAATGCAAGCAATAAAGAGCATATGTTAAATCATCTTGAGTTCAGGGAAAAAGAAAAACAAGTAATGAATGAAGTTAAGATGCTTGAAACCAAGCTTAAAGAAAATGAAAGGATTATAGCTGAAAAAGATGAAGAACTAAGAAAAAAACAAGCTGATATAAAAGAACTCTCTAAAAAGCAGGTTCCTGCTCCAGAAGCAGGAATTGAGAAAAAAGAAAAATCCTTGGTGATGAGAGAAGATGAAATTAAAACAAGAGAGAAAATTCTTAAAGAAAAGGAAAAAGAACTAACAAATAAAAACAAGGAACTAAATGCATTTCAGATAAAGAAAAAAGAAATTGATGAAAAGGATTCAAAAATTGAAGCAATGGAAAAAGAATTAAATGAACTTAAAGAAAAACAAAAAAACATTGAAAAAAAGAAAGAGATATTGAAAAAGGAAGCGGAATTATTTCTAAAAAAAGAGGAAAAAATAACAGAGAGGAATGAATTTCTTGAAAGATTGGTCAATGAAAATAAAAAAATAAAAGATAAATTGCTGTCAAAGGAAAAATTACTTGTTGACCAGGAGAATGAGCTAAGGAAAAGAGCGTATGAATTATTAGTAAAAGAGAATTTGTTAGAGGAGAAGGAAGAAAAGAAGGTTCAGGTGCCAAGGGAAACCAGGCAGTCTGTAAAGAAAAGTAGTAAAAAAGAAAAAATTAAACTAACCAAAAAAGCTAAGAAGGAAAAACTTAAGGAAATCAAAAAGATTGAAAAAGAGGAAATACGCTTTGTGATAAAAGAGATTAGTGATTATGTGGCAAGGGGGGATATTTCAGGAGCAAAACATGCGTTATCAAAAGTAAAGAAGTCTTATGATAAATTAAATAAACATGATAAAGAGTCCTTGAAGTATGATATTATAGCTCTGGAAACAGATATCAAGCTTGCTTCCCTAAATTTATAGAATAATAGAAAAATGGATGTGTGGAACTTAGGTTTTCACACAAAAAATATAGCCAGTTGGAATATTAAAAAAGAGTCTTGCTTATAAATATAGTTTCTCAATAATTAATTTAAAGCTTTATCAAGACATTTAAAACTTTATAAAGGTCTATAATATGGTATATTCATGAATTATGCTCAATAATACTTTTTTAAACTTTTTAAAGGTGTTTTTAGCCATATAAAATTTAGAAATGTTTATATAGTCAACTGAAGTCCTTAGTTTATGCTTAAAAAACTAATTATAGTGTTAATGCTATTAATCTCAATAGAAAACTGCTATGCTGCTACTATCCATGGCAACATCTATGACCCAGACCTTAATAAAATGGAAGGAAGGACTGAGGTAGAAGTTGACTCGTCGCCAAGGCAATACCAAGTTTCTACAGACGGTACATACTCCTTCTTCCTGTTGGTTGGGAAGTATACTATCAAAGCAAAATATGAGGAGCACGGAAGATTAAAATATATTGCTGAAGAGAGAATAGTTGTCAGGGATGAAGGCAGATTTATACATGATATTGTAATGTATCCAAGCCCAGAGGAAGAAGAAAGGCTGTTGAATAAAACACTGGAAAGACCAGAAGATAATCCCAATAAAACACAAGATATTCTTCTTTTTGTGATTATTGGGTCAGTTTTTGTGATATCAATCCTGCTTGTTGCTTATTTCTTAAGAAAAGAAAAGAAAAAAGAACATGTCCAGGTGAAAGAAGAAGAAAGTTTTGCTGCAACAGAAGAGGAAAAAGATGTTGATTCTCCTGAAAGCCTGGATAAGGTAATAAGGATTATTAAAGAAAATAACGGAAGAGTAACCCAGAAAGAGATAAGAAAGCAAATTCCGCTGTCAGAGGCAAAGATAAGTCTTATGATAACTGAATTAGAGGATAAGGGAATTGTAAAAAGAATCAAGAAAGGCAGAGGTAATATAATAATATTAAGCAAAAAATTAGATTCTGATTAAGGCTTTAAAATATTATATTTATTAGAAACCTCATAATATACTTTTGATTCCTTTTCTATTTCCAATGACTTAAGTCTTATCAAATAGTCTAAAGCAATTTCTTTCTCCTTAAAATTTCTTTTTGCTAAACCTTCCAAGGGAGGATAGGTAGCCCTATTTTCATCAATAACAATGCTTGGGATTTCCAGTGCATAAGACAAGCCCATAAAGAAAATGGCTTTTCTATCTCTATCTTTTCCTTCTGGAAAATGGGCAACTGTCAAATCTGCATTACCAAAATCTTTTAAATTTCCAAAATTTCCATACATAAGAATCTTGTTTTCATCATTTTGATAAACTTCTTCTATCTCTCTAAAGTATTCAATATTTGTTGCTAGGAATATTCTGAGTTTATTGTCTTTATTCTGTTTTTTTGTTATTGCTCTTAAAGGGTCTCTTCCAGGATTGTTATTTTTTAAAAAATTAATTGCCTTTTCTATGCTGTCTGGATTATAATCCGAAATACTATCCAGGAAATTATCCCTTTTTTCTGTTTCATCTGCAATTATTATATAATTTCCTTTTGCTCTTGAACCCCCTACCTCTGCATAAGTTGCTGTTCCTCTTGGTTTTCCCTTAGGAAAACAGGGAAGCATAATAGGGCATTCCTCTGCTTCTTCCATATCATCTACAACAAGAGTGGCTATTGAAAACTGTCTGTTCTTTCTTGGGTCAGCAAACTCATAAATATGATTAAGTTCAGAAATAATTTTATCCCTAAAACCAAAAAAGCTTCCTGCCAAGTATATCTTTTTCATTGTAACTTTAA
>JAHIFA010000097.1 GCA_018901315.1 Nanobdellota archaeon
ATTTGTCAGAACAATCTTTTTCTTTAGTGCTATGAAAATACCAAGATCAATGTTTTCCCATGTCTTTGTTGTGTTTATAAGGTTGTTGGAATACTTAATCAGTGAGCTATCATGCTTTGAGACAGAAACAATAACATCATCTGCGCCAGCTTTCAAAAGCTTATTCAAAACATAACTGCTTATTTCCTCTGGTTCCATATCAATTACCTAACCTTATTTTCCTTAACCTTATTGATGGCCCGCCAAACCAGACTGGAATGGGCTGCATTGGCTCTCCCTTTCCGCAGTTGCCTGCATGATATTCAGTATTGTTTGCAACAGCATCTACTGCACTGTAAAGCTGCGGCGTTGTTATTTCAATTACTGGCCTTATAACTGGCTCTTTTATCTCGCCGTTTTTTATTAAATATGATTCTGCACCAACATATTTCTGGTTAATCCTTTTGTCGTCTATGTTCCATTCCATAAAGTTTTTCATGTAAATTCCTAGCTTTATATCCTCTATTAATTCCTCTTCACTATATTTTCCAGGAAGCATAAATGTATTTGACATCCTTACAATGCTTTCCCTGTCATAATTAACAGACCTTGAGGAGCCATTGCTTTTTATTCCCATATAATAAGCTGTTTCCCTGTTATGAAGGAATTCATTTATTAGCCCTTTATTAATTAAGTATTTTCTTCTTGCTTTTACTCCCTCATTATCATACTTATAAAAACCATAGCTGTTTTCTATTGTAGGATCATCAACCACATTTACAACTTCATTTCCTATTCTTGTGCCAAGCATTTCTTTGGTTATGAATGACTCTCCGGCTTGCGCCCCCTCTCTCCCAATAATCCTGTCTGCTTCATATGGGTGGCCCCCGCTTTCATGAACCATTATTCCAACTATCTGCGGTGCTGCAATAATATCAAGGGCTTGCTTTGGCGGCTTAATGCCAAATTTAAGGTTTTTTTGCAGTGCCTTAACCTCATTGACAACAATTGAAGGGATATCCCATTTTTTTACAAATTCAAAGCCACCGGTTTGGCCATACTGCCATATTCTTTGTGATGTTTTATTGTTATGCTCAACTGTAAGCAAGTAAAAAAAGCTAACTCTTGGAACAGTTGCTAAAATATTTGTTCCATCAGAATTAACCAAGTATTCTGTTGTTATGCTGTCTGATAAAGAAATGTACCTTGAAGGAATTTTTATTTTTGTGTTAATAAGCTCTTTTTCTGCATCAAACAAAAGCTTTATTTTTTCTTCTGGTCCAATATCATTTAAATTAATCTTTTGCTTAATTTTATATTTATCTTTGTTTGATTTTTCCTCAGAAAGATTTATTTCTTCTCTTAAGTGTGAGGCCTTTTCTGTTGTATTGATAGTATTTTGGATTAATTTTTTTATTTTTTCCTTATCCAAATGATTTGTTGATGCAAATCCAAGGGTTTTGTTTTTTATAATCCTCATTCCTAGGCCGTTAATCTTGCCAAATCCAGAGGCTTCTGCTATTCCATTCTTTAATATAAAGCTGTTTGATGCAGTTTCCTCTAGCCTTGCCTCAGAATAATCTGCTCCTAGTTTTAATGCATACTTAACTGCAAAATCTGCCAAATCCTTGAACATCTTAAAATTTAGGATTTAGAGAATATATTTAAATCTTTGTTTTGGGCATTTTGCTTTATCAAAAGGCTTTCTTAATTAGGATTATTGCTTGGATAAGGATTATAAATTATATTAATGACTTTTGGAATAATCTTAAACACAACTTTTTCTGCATTCTCATATTCCCCGCTTAAGTGCATATCAAATAATTTGTTATCCAGGCTTTTAATACTGGCTATTTTTATCCTGTGTTTTTTGTTATAATATCCAACTCCTTGTTTTCCTATATGCTGGCCTTTATTTGCCTTTAAAAGCAAAGAGATACCATAAATTTTTGATATATTACTTATGATGCACACATCAAAATAACCATTATCCATCTCTGCATCAGGGCATACCTTAATCCCCCCGCCAGTTGTCTTAACATTTGAAACATTAAGCGAAAAAACCTTTTTATAGATTGTACTTTTATAGATTGTACTTTTATTATTAATCTTAACTAAATAATCCCTTGGTTTGTACATAATTAAGGAGTAGAGGGTACTTATATTGTAAATTGTCTTTCCAACATTCTGCATAAACTTGTTGTTCTCACCCTTAAAGTAAGATACAATATTCTTAACTGGGATTAACTCATGATCAAGCTTCTTGATAATGTCCCCATCTATACCAATCCCAACAGCACCAAGAAAGTAAAGTTCCTCTTTTATATCCTCTTTGAATAAAGCTGCTTTTCCAAGATCTACTCTTTTGGTATATTTATTATTGCCACTCAATGCATTGTTAATGCAGTTTGCTGCTACTTCCTTATTAGGGATGTTGAGTTCATTTGAAATATCATCCCCTGCTCCGCAGGGAATAATGCCAAGAAGTTTTTCTTCAAGTGATTCTAGTTTTTTAAGTTCTTGTAATGCGACTTGGATAGTTCCGTCCCCACCTAAAATAATGAAGTTTTTATGTCTCTTAAAATTAATATCACTGATATCCTTGTAATACAGGGTGTTATTTAGTCTGGCAATGTTTTTTTCCAGCCCCTCTTCAAGATAATATGTTGCATTAGCTAATTGGTTAAAATTCTTCTTTAGAAATATTTGGGTTTTTTCCCAATTCTCCTCTTTCCTTAGCCCTGATGCCCTTCTGTTTATAATAAATGCAGTGGATTCTGTCATATTAAGTCCTCTACTCCCTTAGATGTTTAATAAAATTAATTTTTATTTTGTAACTCTAAAGCTTTTAACCTTTTCAAGAAGTTCTTTTGCCTTTTTGTCTTTTTCAAAATGTTTCCTAACTGGCTCTACAAGCTTGTTTATGTAATCTGCAATTGCAGGCTTTAAGTCCATTGGATGCAAATCGCCTTTTTCAAAAACCTTAACAAGCTCATCATAATTATGAAGTTCAAGGTCTCCGCCAAACTTTTTTGGCCTCTCAATTTTAATTGAATTAAACTTTTCAAAGATTATGTATTTTGCATATTCCATCAAGGGATTTTCATCTATTATTTTCTCAGGGCAGTATGCTTTGTTAATTTTCCTTTTTATTTCCTCTTCTGAATCTGTCATGAATATAGCTGTATCTGGCTTTGATTTAGACATTTTTAATTCAATGCCGCGCTCAACGCCTGTGCTTGCGCTTGTAGGCTTTCCAAGGCCCATCAGCATATGATGGCTTACAACAATCGGTTTCCAGAAGCCAATTGAGGGCCCAATTTCCCTTGCAAGGACATTAACCTTTCTTTGGTCCATGCCAAGCTCTGTTATGTCTGCCTTAAGCTCAAATATGTCGGCACATTGCATGCAGGGATATAGTATTTGGGATGCCTGCTGAATTTCTGAATCATTTCTTCCCATTATCTGGCCGCACCTTGTTATTCTTTTAACGGTTGTGTTTCTTGCGACCTGCATTACCTTTTTCCAGTATTCCATGCTGTTAACAACCTCTGATGCCCTGATAAACTCAACTTTGTTAACATCCATTCCGCATGTTTTCCATACTTCAATAAAGTAATCCCCGCATGTTTGTATTTTCTCTAAGTCTCCATTAAGCTTATTGTTTGCCCAGCCGTGCCAGTCTGCTACATACATCTTGAATTTAATGCCTGCTTTGATCATCTTATTAATATTAACAGCCCTCATAATGCCCTGGGCAATATGTATCTGGCCAGAAGGCTCAAACCCATCATAAGCTATAGGATGTTCCTTTGTTTCCAATAAGGTTTTTAGCTCTTCCTCTGTAATAATCTCCTCTCCAACCTGCTTTATAAGCCCTAATTTTGCTGCAATATCCATTTTAATAAGAATAAATCATAGCTAGTATTAAAAGTTTTTTGGTTTTAAGAAATAATCTAGTTTATTTGTTTTAATTTGAGTATATTATCATACTTATTTGCTGGTTTTCCAGGAACCGAATGGCAAGACCTGCATGCTGAAGTATATAAATCCTTACCAGCAACTAAAATAATAGGATCATTATAATTTGCTGGTTTTTTTATTCCATCTTCTATAATAAACCTTTGAGTTTCTGTTGCAGGCTGTTTTTGACATCTGGTGCAATAGGCTTCCTTGTTTATTATAGTAGTTGCCAAAGTTAAAATTTTAGGAACATCCCCAAAGCCCTCTCCTCTAAAATCTTTTTTCAGGCAAGTAGCATAGACTGAATAACCCTTTTCTAAAAGCCATTTTATTAAGGGATATGGTTCTTTAAAGAATTGTATTTCATCAAATCCAATAAAACCTACTTGTTTGTTTTTTTGTAAATAATCAATAATTTGAGAATTATTCTCAACAGGTATTGCATCTATGAAACTACCATCATGGGAGACAATTTTTTCCAAATTATATCTTTTATCTTCAGACCATTTGAATATTGCAGAAATATCTTTATTCATAAATTCATTTGCATAATCTTTTATTGGATTAATCTCAAGCTTCCTTTTTTTTTCTTTTTCTTTTGCAATTAATTCAATTGTCTTTTGAGAAAACATTGGGCCAGTAACAACAACTAGGCTTGGTGTTTTTTTTGTTTTATAATAACATTTCATGCACCTTGGCTCAAAATGATTATTTATTTTAACAGAACGGTATGCATTTTCACCACAGCCAGGGGTAAAACATTCACCTTTTTCTATGTTATAAACATCAGTAAGGGTCATTATTTGTGGCATATAATTATATGGCTCTCCATCAGATGTAAGGTTTAGACCTGTTGCAACAATTATCACGCCATTATTAATAAGTGCTTTTGAGAATGGAACAATATCTTTGTCAAATAAGTGTATTCCCCCCAAAAAAATAAATTTTGTATGTTTGGTAACAAGTTTGACAATATCTTTTGTTGTTCCACATTCAGTTGCATCTATTTTTTCTTCACTAAAAGAGGAAATTTTTTCTTTTGTTTTATTATCATCAAGAGGGTGTTTAATAATTAAGGATTCTCTATTGAATTTTTCTTCAACTATTGCATTCTTAATGCTATTTATTTTGCTTATTAAAGACCTGCTTTTCCCAGACTTGACAGAACCATAAATAAGTTCCATCCATCCTGGTTTAGTTTGCATCAAAGAACGCCCCATATTTTACCATGTATTAATTAGATTTGGTGTTATTAAAAGATTTTGATTAAAGAAAATAAAGGTTAGAATGATAGTTTTATAACATAAATAACATAAAAATAAGTTTATCTTATATTTTTTAGAAAAAATGTAATTAATGTATGTTTATATTACTTTTTGAATGTTTAAATCTAAACGTATATTTAATTTATATAATTTTTAACATCTAAGACATTAATATTTTTATAGTTTCTATTTAATAAGTTATATTGTTTCTCTCCTGAGCCAGACTCTACAAAAGTGGTAAATCCATTTTGAATTGCCGTTTCCAAAGATTTTTTCCATTCTACTGTTTTGTATATCTGTTCAACCAATGATTCTTTGATTTTATTTGGTTCAAATATAAGATTACCAGTGGAATTTGATATATATGGTATTTTAAGTTCGTTAATTTCAATATTCTCTAATGCTTTTTCCATGCCTTCAGCAGCAGGCCTCATAAGTTCTGAATGAAAAGGCCCTTCAACTTTAAGGTAAACTATTTTTTTAATGCCTTTATTTTTAAGATATTCTACTGCTCTTATTACAGCATTTTCATTCCCAGATATTATTATTTGAGATGAAGAATTTATATTTGCAATCTGAACCCTACCGCCATCTGATGAACCTACTTCACAAGCTTCATTAATTGAATCAATTGTTTTTTTATATGTTAAATCTAAGTTATCTGTTAAAACAGCGGCCATATGATGAGATATATCTCGTTTTATTGTTTTCTTAGGTATACACTCACTCATTAATTTAGCCCTTATATTAACTAATTTTATTCCATCTTCTAATGACAAGGCCCCTGAGGCAACCAAGGCAGAATATTCTCCAATAGAATGCCCAAGTGTTAATACACAGTCAATTTTTTCATTCAATACAAAATAATGGGCTACATTATTTAAAAATATAGAGGACTGACAATATTTTGTTTCCATTAACAGTTCTTCTGGTCCACCAAACATTAAGTCAGTTATATTAAATTTTAAATCTGGTTTTAAAATTTTATTGCCAGTATCAAAGATTTCCCTAGCAGATTCATATTTATTATATATATATTTTCCCATACCAACAGATTGAGAACCCTGTCCAGGAAATACATAACATGCTTTAATAGGTGGGTTTTTCATGAATAAAAGCATTTTTTTTGTAATATATAAAGGCTTTTATGACATTTATCTGTCTGACTTTATTTAAGGCATATTATTGCTGGTCATATTAATATACTTAATATGAACGCATTGGCCTATAGAAATAACTAACTAACCTTATCTGGATTTTTTGGTTTTGCCAAAAATAGTTTATAATTAATTAAAAAAATTAACTTTTAACAGGTTTTAGGTCTTTCCAGACAGAGTCAAACATTTTGGTCATTGCAGTTGCAAAGAAAGGTGTTTTTATCCATATTCCCAGATCATAG
>JAHIFA010000011.1 GCA_018901315.1 Nanobdellota archaeon
AGGCTCATAGTCACTGAAATACCTTACATGGTAAACAAGGCAGAGATGATAACCCATATAGCCGGTTTAATCAGTGACAAAAAACTAAATGGTATAAGCGATATAAGGGACGAATCCAACAGGGATGGAATAAGAATTGTTATAGAGCTAAAAAAAGATGCTAATCCTGAGATTGTTCTTAACCAGCTATTCAAGCATACAAGAATGCAGGACTCATTTGGAATCATAAACCTTGCGCTTGTAAATAACCAGCCAAAAGTGCTTAACCTGAAAGAGTTAATAATATGCCATATAAACCACCGCAGGCAGGTTATAAGGAAAAGAACACAGTTTGATTTAAGAAAAGCAGAGGAAAGAGCCCATATTTTAAAAGGGCTTAGGATTGCGCTTGCAAACATTGACAGCGTTATAACACTAATAAAAAAATCAGGCTCAACAGATGATGCAAGAAAATTATTAATTTCAAACTTTAATCTTACTGAAAAGCAGGCAAATGCTGTTCTTGACATGAAACTGCAGAAATTAAGCTCACTTGAACAAAAGAAAATAAAAGATGAATTTGAATCATTATTAAAGATAATAGAACAATTAAAGGCAATACTTGCATCAGAGCAGAAGATTCTTAATATAATAAAAAACGAGCTTTTAGAGCTAAAGGAAAAATATGGTGATGAGCGAAGAACCCATTTTATAGGCAATGAGGAAGATATTGAGATAGAGGATTTAATAAAAGAAGAAGAAATGGTTATCACAGTGACTCATGCAGGGTACATAAAAAGGCTTCATCTTGATACATACAAGCAGCAGCATAGGGGAGGAAAGGGCGTTATAGCAACAAAGACAAAGGAAGAGGATTTTGTTGAGGACATTTTTATTACATCAACTCATTCATATTTATTGTTTTTCACAAACAAGGGCAATGTTCAATGGCTTAAGGCGTATAAAGTGCCAGAGGAATCCAGAATTGCAAAGGGAAAGGCAATTGTAAATCTTTTGAATCTTAAAGATGAAAAAATAACAGCAGTTATTCCAGTAAGAGAATTCAAGAAGGGATATTATCTTCTTATGGCAACAAAGAATGGAATTGTAAAAAAAACAGACTTAAGTGCATATTCGAGGCCAAGGGCAAACGGTATCCGAGCAATCAACCTTGATTCCAATGATGAACTGATTAATGCAGCTCTTACAGACGGAACAAAAAATATACTTTTGGCAACAAGAAATGGAATGGCTGTTAAATTTAGTGAGAAAGATGCAAGGCCAATAGGCAGGACTTCAAGGGGGGTTAGAGGAATAAGGCTTAAATCAGGAGATTATGTCATTGGAATGATAATTGCAGAAGATAACCACACTTTGCTTACTGTTACAGAAAATGGATATGGAAAAAGAACAATGATAGAGGAATACCGTCTCATAAACAGGGGCGGCTCAGGAGTGATAAACATACAATGCACAGAAAGAAATGGAAAGGTTGTTGCTATAAAATCTGTTAATGGCGATGATGAACTAATACTAATAAGCAAAAGAGGAATTGTTATAAGAATGCTTGCAAGCGATATTTCCTTAATAGGCAGGAACACCCAGGGAGTCAGGCTTATGAGGCTTAGTAATGATGATAACGTTGTTTCTGCTGCAAAGACAATTAATGACTAAACATTTAAATAAACCAAATTCTTTTTTATTCTTATGAAAGCAATCGCAATAACCCATAAGGGAACAGAAGACATAACTGCTTTAGAAATTAAGGAGTTAATTAACGCTAATTCCAAGATTAATGAGACAGTTGTATTATTTGAGCTGAAAAATATGATTGACTTGTGCAAACTGGCTTATAAAGCGCAGTCAATATCCAGAGTTGTCTATTTATTTGATGAATTTAAAATCCAGACTGATTTTAATGAAATCCTTAAAACAATAGAAAAAAGAATTAAGAAAATAAACCTTGACAAATGGCTTGATAAGGATAATAGCTTTAAGGTATTATGCAGGCACTTAACTAATAACAACTTCAGCAGCCAGGATATGGAAAAAGAAGCAGGCGCTTTCATAATAGAGAATATAAAACAAAAAAAAGCATATGAACAAAAAGTTGACCTTGAAAACCCTGATCTGATATTTTATGTTTATATTTTTGATGAAAGATGTTATTTGGGAATTGATTTCTGCGGATTTGACCTGAGCAAAAGGGATTATAAGGTTTTCAGCAGTGCATCTGACATAAAGGGAACAATAGCTTACTCACTTCTTAGAATTGCTGGCTATAAAAAAGAAAAAAAGCTTCTTGATCCCTTCTGCAGCTCAGGGGTTATTCCAATAGAGGCAGCACTTTACAACAATGGCTCTGTCAACTATTACAGAAAGGATGATTTTGCTTTTCTTAAATTAAAGCCATTTGAAAAGGAAAATTTTGAGAACTTCTTTAATAAGCTAAATAAGCAAGACACTAAAAATAAGACACTTATTGCAGCTTCTGACCAGCAGTTATACCATATAAGGTCTGCAAAAAAGAATGCAAAGATAGCAGGAGTTAACAAGAATATAGAATTTTCAAGAGCAGACCTTGAATGGCTTGACACAAGGTTTGATAAGAATGAGATTGATTTGATTGCTGCAAAGCCAATGTTTTCAAAGTATGACTTAAAAAAAACAAAAAAAACATATGATGAATTCTTTTATGCTGCAAAATATGTTCTTTCAGAAAAAGGAAAAATTGCTTTGATATCAATGTCAATGGATTTACTAAAAGAAAGTGCAGAAAAGCAGGGTTTTAAAATAACAAATGAAAGAATTGTCTGGCAGGGACAGCAGAAACTGGAAATAACTGTTTTTAAGAACTAAAACATCAAAAGTTTTATATATATTAACCCAAATTATTAAACTAACATGAAAAAAAGAGGACAGATAACACCTTTTATTATACTTGGATTAGTATTCTTGCTATTCTTTTTAATTATTTTATTTACTAAAAGCTATCGCATTGAAAAAATAGATGCTGTTTATTCGGGTGAGATAAGCCCTATAAAAAATTATGTGGATTTGTGCGCTAAATCATCTGCATCTGATGCATTATACCTGCTTGGTGTGCAGGGCGGCTATACAGCTCCGCCAAAACTTTATTTCCAGTCTGCTTATGCAAAAATAGCTTATTGGTACTATGAAGGACAGGATACATCTCCAACAATTGAAGAAATGGAGCAGGAGCTTTCTTCATATGTAAACAGAGCACTTCCGGAATGCATTGAAAGCCTTAATGCCTTTAGTGATATGGGCTTTGAATTTGAATTTGGCGAAATTGATACAGAAACAAAAATAAATGAAAACAATGTTGAATTTAGGATTGATTACTCAATAACAATTATAAAAGGAGAATCTAAAGCAGAAATAAGTGAATTTTACAAAATGATTCCAGTAAGGCTTGGCTACATGTATAGCATAGCAAAAGAAATAGTCGGAAAGGAGGTTGAAGACCCTGACTGGATAGATATGACATATTTGGTTAACCAGGACCTTAATTTCAAGATTTATCCTTATGATGAAAACACATTGATATATTCTGTGTTAGACAACCAATCTATAATAGATTATGGTACTCAGTTTATGTTCTTGTTTGCAAATGGCTTTAAGGAAAGCAAGGAGTTATCCTAATAAAATGAATAAAAACAACTCACTGAAAGTTCTTATTACCTCAGTTATATTAATTATATTAATAATCCCATTGATCTACTCTGTTCTTGAGGAAGGTGCAGGATTTGGTTCTACTACTGACGTTGAAACAGACCTAGAATTTGAGGTTATTAATGGAATTTCTAATCTGAAAGATAAAACAGGTACAGTTGAAGTAACTAAAGAATGTGACATAGAAACAACAGGAGGAACCATCCCTAATGTAAAGTCTGGAAATCTTATTGTTGAAGATGGAAATCCTGTAAGCGGAAAATTAGTTTTTTCTGATGACAGCAGTTTTGATTTAAATGGGCAGCATATAACAGTTCCAAAGGATGGGTCTATTGAATTTAAGGATGGAAAAATAATAGTCAGCAAAGGCACTTCTATTGAAGTAGATAACACTAAACTTGAGGCAGTGATTGATGGAACAGAAATCAAGATACAGGGAGATATTATTGAAGCTAAGGGGCGTATTTCTGTTGATTATGAAAACAGCCCAAACAAAATAATTCTTACTGGCAAGGATACTGTCCTTGAGCTGCAAACAGAAGAAAGAGAAAAATTTGAATTTAAGAATCTAGATGGTAAAGAACTTATTGTGAATATTGGCTCATTTCATAAAAGTGAGGATTGTAAGGAGAAAAACTGCATTTCATACCAGGATATGGGCATAGGAATAAGCGGTGAAGAGTGGGATAAAATAAAGATTGATGGAAACGCATTAATAACAAAATATTATGAGGGAGAGCAAATATACCAAATACAATTTGAGGATGGAAAAGCAAAGCTTAGAAGGGACAGCTTATCAAAGATTGAAAATA
>JAHIFA010000098.1 GCA_018901315.1 Nanobdellota archaeon
CTGCTCTCTTTTTTCTCGTCAATTACTTTATAGCCTGAAAGTTCTGCAACCTTTTCTGCAAACTCTTTTACATCTTCATGAAATGGCATATTCCTTTCAAGCAACCTTCTCCTTGATGAGCCAACAAACATATATGCCTTGACTTCCACAAACATTGGGCTTGCTTTTTTTATAAGCTCTGTAAATCCCTTCTCATCTTTCATATTTATTTTTTTCATTGCAGTTATTCTTATTGTTGTCCTTGTATTAAGTCTTGACATTATCTCAAGGGATTTGTTTAAGCGTTGCCATCCGTCTTTAAAGCAAGACTTGTTGAATTTTTCAAAATCCTTCTTGTTAGTTGAGCTTAGAGAAATGTAAAGCTGTGTAGGAAGCTCTTTCAGGTTTTCAATAACTTTAGGAAACTGCCCATTCGTAACAAGAAAAGTTGTTTTTCCTAATTTGTGCAGCTCAGAAATTAATTCTCCAAGTCTTGGATATATTGTTGGCTCTCCTGTTAATGAGATTGCAAAATGCATTGGTTCCTGAGCTTCCTCAAATTTTTCCATATTTGTTTTCGTGTTTCCAGGGTATCCGTTTAGAAGCTTTTTTTGGCATTCAATTGATTTTTTTATTATTTCTTTTGGCTCATCCACAGCATCATTCATTTCTATTCCAACAGTATAATTCATCTCACGCCAGCAATGAATGCACTGGCTTGTGCAAAAACCCACAGATGGAGATATCTGGCAGCAAAGATGGCATCTTATGCCGTAAAACTTTTCCTTGTAGCAGATTCCTTCATCTATTAAAGATTTTTTTGTCCATGTGCATATCTTTACAGCAGAGTGCTCTCCGCTAAAGCAATAATGCTGTTTTTCTAATAATATCTTAAGCTCGGGGCTTATTTTTGTTATTTTACCCATAAGATAAACTAAAAGCAGATTATATAAAAATCTTTTTAAAAACCAAAATTATATAAATCTCATCCCTGTTCTAAAAACAATGGGCTTTAAAACAGCGCTAAAAAAGTTAAAAGAAAGCAGCAAATTCAAAAAATGGATTTCTAAGAACAAAGAAGCATATTTAGCATATGCCTTTATTATGATTGAAAACTCAGAAAAAAGTGAGTGGCAGATTGGCTATTATGACAAAAAGCTGGATAAGGTTGCAGTTTTTACTATAAACAACAATATTGAAATCAATCCAGAGCAGGATGTTTTCAAAAAACCAGGAACATCTGTAAAAAAGGTTAACCTAAAAAATGTTAAATTTGACTTGGATTATGTCCTGAAAAAAGCTCAAACTATTAAGGAGAAAAAATATCCTAAAGAGTTAGTAACAAAAACAATAGCTATCCTGCAGAACATTGATTTAGGCCAACTGTGGAACATAACCCTTATCACCAGCTCTTTAAATACCATAAACATAAAAATAGATGCAAAAACAGGCAAGACAATAAAGCATGAATTAGTATCATTATTCCAGTTCAAGGCTAGTTAGATTACCACTTAAATAAAACAAAAGCTAATGCTTTCTCATGGAAAAATAGGGTTGTTTCTCATGGAAATAAGTGTTATTTCTCATGGAAAACAGTTTTTTCAACTGGAGTATTTTCATTAAAAAACCTAAATACAGCCTTAAAAAGAAAAATAAGCCATTATTAATATTTCTTTTCCATTAGAACAATAATTGTTTTAATTATATACTTTTAATCTTAACTTAATTTAAATATGAGTTGTGTTTCTTATTTTACCTTGCTCTTTAATTTTTAAAATCAAAAATGAGGGATATGCTTGCCAGGTAACCTAAGGATAAAAATAAAGAAAATAAAAGAAAGTGCAATTCTGCCGCATTATGCTCATGATGGCGATGCAGGAGTTGACCTTTATTCAACAGAGGATTATGTTCTTAAGCCAGGCCAGAGAGTGTTGGTTAGCACAGGACTAAGCATGGCTATTCTTAAAGGCTACGAAGGCCAGGTAAGACCAAAATCTGGTCTTGCATTAAAGCATGGAATAACAACTTGTAATAGTCCTGGAACAATTGACTCTGGTTATAGGGGAGAGATGGGGGTTATAGCAATTAATCATGGTGCTGAAGAATTTAAGATAGAAAAAGGAACAAAGATAGCCCAGATGATATTTAACAAGGTGGAGAAAGCTGAGTTTGAGGAAGTTGAGGAGATTGACAACACCAAAAGAGGAGAAAAAGGTTTTGGAAGCACTGGATTAAATTAAAGAGGTTGAAACAATGAAGAATGGAATAAAATACAAGACAGCAAAAACAAATACAAAATTAAATGAATTCATTGATGAAGAAAAAATTGAAAAATCATCTAAAAATAAAAAAAGTTAGGTGTCTAAATGCAGGCATACATTGGCGGGATAGTTCCTTTATCAACAGTTGACTGGCCAACCAATGTTTGCACAGCAATATTTTTTTCTGGGTGTGATTTCAGGTGCGGTTATTGCCACAACAAGGAGTTTGTAGGTTTTAATGATGAACTCTTAAAAGACTTAAAAGACATCAAAAAAGAGATATTAAAAAATTCTGGTTTTATTGATGCTATAATCTTTTCAGGAGGTGAGCCGTGTCTTCAAAGGCAGGCATTATTAACTCTTGCAAGATTTGCAAAAAAACAGGGTTTAAAAGTTGGTATTGAAACAAATGGCTCAAAGCCCTATTCAATAAAATCATTAATCAATGAAAACCTGCTGGATTTTATTGCTTTGGATATAAAGGCTCCGCTTAGAAAGGAGATTTTTGAAAAAGTTACGCAATCAAAAACATTTTTTAGAGCAACAGAAGATGTTATTGAAAATATAAAACAAACACTTGATATATTAAAAGGAAATCAGGATAAAATCCAGATAGAAATCAGGACAACTATTGTTCCAGGGCTTATTTTCAGAAAGGAGGATGTTCTTGGGATAGCTAAAGATATTAATGGGTTAAATTGTAGGTGGGTCTTGCAGCCATTTAAATCTGATAAAGGCACGCTTGATCAGAAGATGAGTAATATAAAATCACCAACAAAAAAATTCTTAGAGGACCTAAAGAAAGTATGCCAAAAAAAATACAGCAATCTAAGAATGAATATTAGAGTATAATGATTCAGTTTTTTTCAAGGAAATCTTCCCATATTTTAATTGCTTCTTTTTCTGTGTCATCAACTGTCTTTGGAAAGTTTGTGTCTAAGTAAACAACTTTTGAGCCATGACTTTCAAACAGGTTTTTCAGCCACTGGCTGTTATATCTCTGCTCAACTCTTCTCTGAAAATTTATTTCCTCAAAAATAGCTTTATCCTGCTTCTGCCTCTGGCTGAGCCTTTGCATAATTGTTTCTGGTGCAACCAGTGATATTATCAACAGATTAGGAGAATTCTGCAATGCAAGCTTATTGCCAGGCAGTCTCATAATCTCTGTTAATGATATGTTGCCCTGAACCGGCTGATAAACAATAGAACTTATTACTCCCCTTTCCTGAAAAACATATTTTCCCTGTTTTAAGGCAGGAATTATAACCATATTGTAAAGGATTTCCCTGTCTAAAGAAAACGCATGTGCTGTTGAGGTTATTGAATAATTGCGGTTGTTTTTTCTTACTATTTCTTCTCTTAAAGCACTCCCAATCCAGCAATAGCTCATCTCACTGGAAATAATTGCATCAAAATCATTTATCTCCTCTGGCTCTGGAAACCTGTTATTTTCCCTGCAATAATCCCTTAAATTAAACACTTTAATCTGCTTTTGCTCAGCCCATTTTTTCAGGGCATTAACAATAATCCCCTTGCCTGAGCCATCCGGCCCATCAACCATAACAAACCTTTTGTGCATATGGGGATTATTTGCAATAATCTATTTAAATCTTTTGAAAATTAAGAATTCTAGTTAAATTATATTATAGTAGAGAAAGGGTTATTGAAGATTTAAGAAGATTTGGCTATAGGTTTATTCCTAATTTTTTCCACAATTCCTTTATCTGCATCTACTTTAACTAAATCTCCATCTTCAAGCACCCTGGTTGCTATCTTAGTTCCAATAATGCAAGGTATTCCATATTCTCTGGAAACAATAGCTGCATGGCAAAGAATTCCACCTTCGTCTGTTACAATTGCTGCAATTTTATTAAATACAATTGTTATATCTGGACTTGTCATCTGTGTGACTAAGATATCTCCTTTTTCAATCTTCTTTATATCTGCCTTATCTTTTATAATCTTTACAATACCACTAACTATTCCTCTACATGCTGACTTCCCAAGTATTTTTCTTATGTTTAGCTTTTGCTCTTGTTTAGGTCTAGCTGTCCAAAATCTAACTCCACAGTTTTTGTCAGTCTCGAAGCCATAACCTTGTTTGCGCTCTTCAATCTCTAACAATGCCATTATTTCATTAGGCAACAAATATGTTATATCCTCTAAACTTAAATTAAACTGATTACCAATTTTAATAAGCAAAGGTTTAGCTAGCTGTAGGGCTTTAACAAAACATTCTCCTCTATAAGTTCGTAAGAACATATACTTTCCTAAAAGATTTGCTTTACGAATTAACTCTAGTTCTTTTGCTATTTCCAGTCTTTTTATAGTCTGTGTGTATTTGTGCTTAAGTTCTTTCTTTTTCTTTTCAATTTTAGTCAACTCATTAATGGGGTCCTCAGCAGCTAATTCATTTAACAGCTTCTTAAAGTGTTCTTTTGAATAAGGCTCAGTTAAAAAGCTCCAACCAACTTTTACAGTTCCGAGGTATGCATATTTTTCATAGTGCTTGTCTAGTTTTTTCTGTAGCTCATCATCCATTTTGCCTTTTTCTTTTAATTCACAAGCTAGCCTAAGTAATGATTTCCGTTCTTGAATTGCACTAATTTCCCCTTCACAGAATGTTAGAATATTAAAAAGATCAATTAGTTCCTCTTCTGTTGCAGAAGGGAAGATTTGTTTTAATTTTTGATTTATTCTTTCAGTAAGTATGGCTTCAGCTCTATGACAGACCCATACAATCGGTGCAAAGCGGTTCATTGCATCACAGTATTTTTTAAACGGTTCTTTTAATTTACTTTTTGATTTAACAGTATAATTTAAGGATTTAAGAGTAGAGAGTAGCTTCTCACCTTCATCTGTTATTTTATTTACTATACGTGAAAATAGCTCTTTATCCTCAGCATATATTTTTCTAAGTTTATTTAATTCTTGTTGATAGTCTTCTAAGTTATAGTAAATAAAATAATCTTCAAATCTGAAACGCGGAAGTTTTGTGGGTATGCCTGTTACTTTAGTATATTGTTTTGTTCCACCCCAAAAAACAGGACCGAGTACAAGAGGCTGTCCCTTTCGTTTGAATAATTTTAACCATGTCATATTATTACCCCATAATAACGAAAGGTTTAAATAGTAA
>JAHIFA010000099.1 GCA_018901315.1 Nanobdellota archaeon
AATGGTTTAGGAAAGAGGCAAGCAAAAACCCTGATAAGTATTATGCAACAGATGTTTTGAAGGAAGATGGATTTGTCAGAAAAAAATGCACCAAGTGCGGAAAGTATTTCTGGACCACAAATAAAAACAGGGATTTTTGCGGTGATACTGCCTGCTCAGGCGGATTTAGGTTTTTTGAGGATAATCCCTGCAAGGAAAAGCTAAGTTATATTGAAGTATGGCAGAAATTCTCAAAAATGTTTAAGGAGTTAGGTTACACACCAATAAAACGCTATCCTGTTGTTGCAAGATGGCGCTCTGACATGGATTTTGTAATAGCAAGCATTGCTGATTTCCAGCCATATGTTGTTAGTGGGGAGGTTGAACCGCCAGCAAATCCTTTAGTAGTGCCTCAATTCTGCTTACGGTTTGGAGATATTGATAATGTTGGAATAACAGGCAGCCACATGACCTGCTTTAATATGATTGGCCAGCATATGTTTGTTTCGCCTGATAAATGGGACCAGAATAAGGTTTTCAGGCACATAAAAAAATGGCTTAACCATGGTTTGGGAATTCCTGATTCAGAGATTACTTTTCATGAAGATGCGTGGGCAGGAGGAGGCAATTTTGGGCCGTGCATGGAATTCTTTTCCCGGGGAGTGGAAATAGGAAACCAGGTTTACATGATGTATGAGCAGACAGAAACCGAGTCAAAAGAGCTTTCATTAAAAGTGCTTGATATGGGAATGGGAATGGAAAGGTGTGCATGGTTCAGCCAGGGCACTCCAACAATTTATGATGCATCATTTCCGTCTGTTGTAAAAAAACTCATAAAAAAAACAGGCATAACCTACAATAAAGAGATTATGAAAAGGTATGTTCCTTATGCAGGATTCCTTAATGTTGATGAGGTTGATGATATTGACAAGGTATGGAAAGATGTTGCTGATAAAGTGGGGATAAGTGTAGATGAATTAAAAAAAGCCATATTGCCAATGGCAGCCCTTTACTCAATTGCAGAGCATGCACGAGGCTTGCTTATTGCATTAAGTGATGGTGCACTACCCTCTAATGTTGGGGGGTGTTATAATCTAAGGATGCTTGCAAGGCGCTCATTTTCATTTATTGACAAATACAGCTGGGATATTAACCTGTCAGATGTCTGCAGGTGGCATGCAGAAGAGCTAAAAGGCGAATTTCCAGAGTTAAGCAAGAACCTTGATGCAGTTGAAAAAATACTTGATGTTGAAAAGGAGAAATATGAAAACACAAAGCAGAAGTCAAAGCAGATAATTCAGAAGCTAATTAGAAAAGAAATAACAGAAAAAAAACTTTTGCAGTTATATGACAGCCATGGCATTGACCCTGAGATCATCAGCAAGGAAGCCCTGAAGCTAGGAAAGACAGTTGATGTTCCAAAGAATTTCTATTCACTTGTTTCAGAGCTTCATAATGAAGAGAAAAAGGAGATTGTTGAGAAAAAAGAAAAACTTAATTTAAAAGATTTAAATGAAACAAAAGCACTCTACTTTGATGATTATCGCAAAGATAAATTCAAGGCAAGGGTTCTAAAGATTATTGGCAATAACATTGTTTTAGATAAGACAGTATTTTATCCTAGCTCCGGGGGCCAGGATCATGACAATGGAAAACTCAATAATCAGGATGTAATTGATGTTTTCAAGCAGGGAAGTGTAATTATTCATGCTCTATCTGAAAAACCTAAATTCAAAGAGGGGGATGATATTGAGGGAATAATCAACATTGATAGGAGATTGCAGTTGACTCATCACCATACTGCAACGCATATAATAAATGCAGCTGCAAGAAAAGTCTTAGGACCTCATATAAACCAAGCAGGTGCAAAAAAGACTGTTGAAAAAGCTCATCTTGATATTACTCATTATCAGAGCATTACAAATGAGGAGCTTGAAAAAATTGAAAAGCTTGCCAATAAAACAGTTAAGGATAAAATTCCAATTAATTCGAGTTTTATGCCAAGAAATGAGGCTGAAAAAAAATATGGGATGAGCATTTACCAGGGCGGGGCTGTTCCTGGAAAAGAAATAAGAATTGTTGAAATCAAGGGTTTGGATGTTGAGGCCTGCGGTGGAACACATCTTAAAAACACCTCAGAGGTCGGAAAAATAAGGATATTAAAGTCAACAAAAATCCAGGATGGTGTTGTGAGAATAGAATTTGTTGCAGGCGAGAGAGCTAAGCATGAAATTGATAAAAAGAAAGTAATCTTGGATGAGCTCTCAAAAATTTTAAATGTTAATGAAGCACAAATTCCTGCAAGGGTAGAAGAATTATTCATTAAATGGAAAAAGACAAAAAAGGCCTTAAAAAAAGAAAAGCAAATCTCTAAACAGGATTTTGAACTGAAATCAACAGAAAAATTTCAGGGAGATATTCTGACAAAAACAGCTGAAGTATTAAAAACACAGCCAGAGCATCTTGGTAAGACAGTAAAAAGATTCATGGATGAGTTAGAATCTTTTAAGAAGAAAATTAAATGATTTTACGCATATATTAATGCGGGACTTGATTCTTTAATGCTTGGAATAGATATAATTGGGGATATCTCTCTTATTTTACTTAACAAACATACTTTGATTATTAGAAAATTATTTTTTGATTTAATATCTAACTTACATTCAATTAACTGATTTAATATTTTTTTTATAATATTGGTATTCTCACTAACCATAGTTTTGATTACTTTGGAAGCATTCATTATCTGCATGCCAACAAGTTCTTTTTTGCTGTTATAATCCAAAATAATCTCCCCTAATTCCACACTCCCTTTAGATTTAGAGTTAGAGTTAAACAAAAATAAATCATCATTCTCTTTATCATAACTAAAATTAAACTTTCGCATTTTTCTCAATTATGTGTTGCCATCTCCTATTTATTTTTATAACAGTACAAACAATACATTTAGCATTAATAACTAAAACATACCTATGACATTGAGTTTTACTGTATCCACAATAACAGTCATATTTTTCTTCAGTTTCTTTTTCTGCTTTTTGCTTTATAACAAATGACAATCTCGTAGGGTTTATAATATTTTCCTTAACTTCATCTAAATCTATATTTCTAAATATTGCTTGTTTTTCAGCATGATTTGTTATAATTATATCTTTCTTTTTATAGTTTGATAGTTTTTTTATTAATATATCTTTGTAATTCATTCTATTTAAATATTTGGTCTTATTTAAACGTTTGCTGAAGTGTAATGCTCTATATTTCCGTAATTTATGTTATTTCTTTCGATCAATCCGTATAATTTTGTTTGATAATTACTGTTTTGTTGATAATCAACAACTAAGACTTATTTATTAATATTTGTTGATAATCAACAATCTTACTTAAGAAATTTGTTAAGCTTTGTCTGGTTTTTTATGTTCCTGAGAAGTATGCTGTTCTTGAGTAGATTATTAACATCATAGTTGAATTTCTTTTTTATTAATAATTCTGCATATTTTAACATCAGTTCTTTTGAGGCAAATTCAATTGGCCTGTTTTTCATTGTTTTTCTTACAGCCTCCCTTACTACCCAGACACCTAAAGGAACAGCATATTCTCCAGTTATAAATCTTAATGCCAGAATAGAAGCCTGTTTTTTCATTTTTTCAAGTTTTTCAGCTATTGAGAGCCGTGCAGCATAATATCCTCCTGCGCAGTTTTCAGCATATGTTTTTCTTCCATAATATGGCTCATAGTCAGTTGTATAGTTTACATTCTCATCAACATTCCAGCTTGACTTTGGCATATAAGTCTCAAACAATTCATAACTCCATGGTTCTGGAAATAATAAAATTAAAAAATAATTACCAAGATAAGAGCCAAAAAAAGCAAGATAATCTGCTTGCTTGAAATCTTTGATTTTTTCTATGAGCTCTTTTGCAATCATGTCATCTGTTGCAGTTATGCTCCATCTTGTCGGAACCAGCTTTCGGTTTTTCTTAAGGCCAATATTTCCAACACTCAATAGTTTTGTAAGGAAATTTTCATCAAAATCCTTTTTATGCAAGTAGAGAACTGCACTCTTTGCCTTTAGGTCAATGTCATCAACAACTTTTTCAACATAATGTGATATTTTTGGGTTTGAGGTTATTTGTACATTTTTCAGCTTTGCATTTGGGCCCATCGGGGCATTATATGAATCAACCTTTAGCTTGAATCTTGGCTTTTCATCTAAGGATAGTTCAACATCAACTGGCTTTGAGGCCATGCCAACCTCTTTGCTTATATCCAGAAACTTATTTTGTTTTTTTACCTCTATCTTAAATCTTGAGTTTATTAAAGAAGACCTTAAGTCAACTATTTCTGGTATCTTAAAATTATGCTCTGCCCAATATCTTGGAGCATCATAGAGCTCTGCTTTTTCATCAAGCCTTGCAGGGCTTAGTACCCCAACATTTACATTTGGATAGCCATAATGGCCAACAAATGGAGCAGGGCTTGAACTAGAAAAATCACTCCTGTCAAGCATCTTTTCAACCTTGAAAATTGCCTGGCTTTTTGCATAAATAGGGCAAAAACTTTTTCCGCAAAAGCCCCGGCCTTTGCATTTAAGGCATAATGGCTGCATAAAGTTTGGAAATAAACAAATGATTTAAAGGTTTCGAATAAAAAGTTTTATAAACAAAATACAGTTCTTTTAGGGCATAGCCCTGTGGTGTAGTGGCCAATCATTCAAGCCTTTGGAGCTTGAGACCGCGGTTCGAATCCGCGCAGGGCTATTCTACGAAAGTTTTTTAAATAAGCTCTGTTTTCTTTTTCATATCAAGAGATAATCCGGTCAAGGCTGGGTTATACTGGAGACAAGATTCTTTTTCTTGGTCTCTTAGGAGGAAATTAAAATGGCAAGAATGTATTCAGGAAGAAAGGGAAAATCAGGCTCAACAAAGCCATCAAAAGCAACAAAGCTGAGCTGGATAAGATACAAGCCCAGTGAGATAGAGCTATTGATAGCAAAGATGGCAAAAGAGGGAAAGACATCAAGCCAGATTGGCTTATTCTTAAGAGATGTTTATGGTATACCTAATATAAAACAGGTTATTGGAAAGAATGTAACAACAATACTAAAAGAAAAAAATCTTTTGTCAAAAATACCAGAAGATTTAATGGCTTTAATAAAAAAAAGCATTGAATTAAGAAAACATCTGGAATCAAACAAGCATGATATGCCTGCAAAAAGAGGCTTAGAGCTAACTGAATCAAAAATCAGAAAATTAGTCAAATATTACAAGAAAACGAAGAAGCTTGAAAAGGACTGGAAATATGATCAGGATAAGATAAGGCTTCTTATAGAGTGATTGGGATAAAATTGGATAACTATGAAAAATTTAAGGAGTCTGTAAAGCAGGCAGCTGAAAGATTTAAAAAATTAGATAAAAAAGAGAAGATAAGAATTGTCTCTCACCTTGATTCTGACGGTATCAGTGCCTGCTCTATATTAATTAATGCATTGAATCTTGAGAACAGAAAATACTCTGTTTCTATTGTCCAGCAGCTGAACAGTAAGGTTATATCGGAAATATCAGAGGAGAATTACAGCTGTTTTTTCTTTACTGACATCGGCTCTGGAAAATTAAAGGACATAAGGAGTTTACTTGCCGGCAAGGAGGTTTTTATTCTTGACCACCACGATCCAGAGGATGTTGATATTGATAACAATATTATCCATGTCAATCCACATCTTTTTGGAATTGACGGAACAAAGGAGATTTCAGGAGCAGGCGTTGTTTACTTCTTTGCAAAATACCTTAACAGGAAAAATGAAGATATGGCTCATATTGCCATCATTGGTGCAATAGGTGACGTACAGGAAAATAATGGTTTTTCAAAGCTTAATAATGAAATTCTTGAAACTGCCAAGGCAAAAGGAAAAATAAAAGTGATTAGGGGATTAAAGGTTTTTGGAGCACAGACAAAACCATTATACAGGCTGTTGCAGTACAGCACAGATGTTTACATACCCGGTATAACCGGCTCTGAAAGCAATGCAATACAGTTTTTGCAGCAGTTGGGCATAAACCCAAAACAGGGAAATGAATGGAAAAAGCTTGTTAATCTTACAGGGGATGAAATTAAAAAGCTATCTGCCGGCATTATAATGAAAAGGCTTGACGAGGAAAAGCCAGAGGATATTTTTGGTCAGGTTTATATTTTATGTAATGAGGAAAAGGAATCTCCATTGAGGGATGCAAAAGAGTTTTCCACGCTGCTGAATGCCTGCGGAAGGCTTAACAAGGCATCTTTAGGGATAGGTGCTTGCTTGAATGATGAAAAAATAAAGAAAAAAGCAATAACTAATCTCTCAAAGTATAAAAGGGAGATTGTTAAGACAATGAAATGGTATGAAGAGAATAAAAATTCTGAAGATATAACCAAGGGAGATGGTATGATTATAATAAATGCTAAAGACAATGTAAGGGCAACAATGATAGGAACCCTTGCTTCAATTATTTCATCCTCAAATGGTTTTGATAAAACTACTTTTGTCATGTCAATGGCACGGCTTTTAAATGGGAAGACAAAAGTCAGTTTAAGGATATCTAACAGAAAAGCAGATGCTGATTTGTTTAAAATAATCTCAGATATTGCTAAGGATGTTGATGGAGAAGCAGGAGGGCACTTAAGAGCAGCCGGAGCAGTGATACCTACTGATATGGAAAAGGAGTTTATTGAAAAAGCAGAAAATAGTTTTGCTAAATTCCAGCAGGAAATTGTTAAGATTACTCCCTGAATTCAACATCATCAATGATTCCATCTGAGTCAAGGTCTATTCCTTCTACAACCCTTGCCTTTATTTTGTTGTTGTGGATGTTGCCCTTTGATATTTCTTTGAAATATTTCAGAAAGGCTATTATTGCAGCCCTTGTTCCTGAATATCTTTTTCCAGCAACAAGCAGTATGCTTTTTTCTTTATTAAAGGGATTCTTGAAGCTGACTATAAGCCCTGTTTCATCTGTTGGATAGATATTTTTGGATATATTTGATTTTATAGCCCAATGGTTGTTCTTATCAAAGAATATTGGCATTTTTTCATTAATTTCTTTGGTTATGTTGTTTACCACAGGACCGCCAAGAAGTATGAGGTTGTTTTTAAGGTCTTCCTGCCTTACCTCTGTGTCAAGCCTTACATTTAGGTCTGGAACATAGTTGAGGAATGTTCCTAAAAATAATGCAAGGTCAATCCCATAATAGCCGTCCCTTGACCTGGCTTTTTCAGGTCCGTGGGGGTCAGGAGAGCCAACTATTATCATTGCGTCAAGTTCTCCGTTTTTTATAAAAGGCTCTAAGAATTTTGAGCTGCTTTTTGGAATTATTTTCTGTGTTTCTTCAAATTCTTTTAATCTTATTACAAAAGCCGGCTTATCTAAATAGTAATATTTTGCAACAGCTCCCTGCTTTATTTCTTTTTTGTTAATCTTTATTATCCCTGATTTCTCAAGGTTCCTTATATGGTAATATATCTTCTGCTCATGAACCTTAATCTCTTTTGCAAGCTCTATTGGGTACATTGGCTTTTTTATCAATAGCTTAAGAATTTTCAGTGCTAGGTCAGAACTGAAGTTTTTTGCCTCTTTTGCAGTTATCTCTTTTACAGGCAATGATAATATCTGGTTTTTTTCTTTTTTTATGACAAACATTTTATACTAAAAATAGTTTTTTAATAGTATTATAAAATATATTATAACTTATATTTAAGTTTTTCTAAAAAAGAATTACAAAAGATTCTTTATTCTCTCTATATGCTCTGCAACTTCAGTTCCCTTTTTTGTTAATGTTAAGAGTTTTAGTCTTCCCTGCTTATCAAAGTTTACTAATCCAGCTTTCTGCATTTCCTGAAGTATCTTGACAACATGGGAATAAGTGCAGTCAATATTTTTTGCTAAAGAAGATGCATAAATCTCATTTTTTGCGTTTTTAAGCTCAACAAGCATCATTGCAGGTTTCTCTCTGAAGAATACATTAAATATTTCTTTAGTTTGCATTATTAAACCCCCAAATACTACTATAAAGAGTGTATCCATAACTATATTTAAACATTTATATGTTTCAATAGTTATTTTAGAGTGTATATTTAGAATTTATTTTTTGTATCCAAAGCCATACATTCCATTGATTTCTATGGGGTTTTCATTCTCGTCCTCGAAATGAACAATGAAATCCTTTGTTATTCCTAGCTCTTTCTTAAGCTCATTGTAGTCTTTGCTCATAAA
>JAHIFA010000100.1 GCA_018901315.1 Nanobdellota archaeon
AATGCTAAAATCCTCTTTTGGTATTCTGATTGATAAAGGAACTCCTGGCTGGCCAGCTGTGTGAATTACTGCATCAACACCCCCTTTAATAGCTTTCAAGACATCTTGTTCATTTCTTATATCACCTTTAATTCTAGTGATATTTGGGTATTTTGCAAGATAATTCCAGTTGTATTCAACACTCTTTTTGTCTGAGCCAAAAAGCTTTGATCTCATTAGATTATCTAGAATAATCACGTCATCTCCTTTCTTTGCATAATATTCTGCAGCATGGGAGCCAATAAGTCCAGCTCCTCCAGTTACTAAAACTCTAATTTTGAACACCCCACTTAAATTAATCCCATTAAGAGAAACAAGATATTATTTAAACCTTTCTTTAATAAAATTCCTAACTATTTAAGTAATAACTTCATAAATAAAATTTTTGTTGCTATAAACCTCTTTTAGCCAATTACAATCTATTTTTCCTTTTGAAAATACAAGATTTGCTTTGTTTTCTTCAATAATCCTTCTTTTTTCATTACACCCGGAATTAAAAAAGTTAATACTAGCATTTAAGTTTTCACCCCTTAACTGGCCAGGGAGTATTGAAACAACATAATTTCTGCTTATTGGATAAATCGTTGATGATACAAACAGTGGAGCCAAAACTATATTATGTGAGCCATAGTTCTTCTCTAACCATTTGATTGCCTCATAATCCTCTTCATTAATAATACTATTGCTGTATGTCCTTCTTTCATCAATTAATTTGTAATGGCTTGAAAAAACACCAATAAAAATAGCAACAACCAAAAAAGCTACTATCGGCTCTTTAGCAACCCTGCTTAAAAAAGGCATTTTTAGTTTTTTTATGGAATTTGTGATATAACTCAAGCCAATTGCAGACAATGGAATCAGGAACATCATTGCAAAATACAGTGTCCTTTGATATGGAGAGAGAATAGTAAACCCAAACTTATTGAACATGCTTGTCAATCCAATTGTAATAAATGTAAAAAATACAAAAATTAGATATTTTTTTTGCTTAAATGAAATAATCATACCAATTAATGCTAACATTGTTGGTATAATTCCATATAAGTATGGAAGAAAATATTTTATTTCTACCTTGCCCCAGCCTTCTTTGAATATTAATGATTCTATTATCTGGGCTTTGTTTCTTGAAAATGAGATATAACGCCAAAAATAAATAAATATAACAGCAATGACTAAAATTATGGTTATTGTAAGTAAAAATGTTTTAAAATAAGATATCCTATCCTTGTTTAACTTTTCGATTGCAAAGATTTCTTTTGTCTCAAAGTAAAATTCCCTTATGATCCCTGGATTTAATAGAAAATATAAAAAGGCAATTGGTATGATTAATGTTCCACAAAGAGGGTAAATTATTACCAGGCAAGCGGAAAGGATGATTGAAATAAATAATCTTTTTATATCGCCATCTGATAATGCTTCTGTAAGCATCAATAAGAAGAGATAGATTAATGGAATACATGCTGTCAATGGTGTAAAAAAGTTTATCCCTAATATATTGACACTGCTTTTTAAGCTTGCAAAAAAAACCATAGCAAAGATTCCTGTCCAGAAATTATTTGTTACTTTATTAACAAGAACAAATAGCATGAAAGCTGATAAGCATGCAAAAATTGCAGGCAGAAATCCGTAATGCTGCACTGGATCTATGCCTGTCAATAAAAAAAGCTCAGACAGAAGTATATGAAATCCTGGCTCCAAGTTCTCATGCCTTATTTCCTCAGCAAAATAAGGATTTGCTGAACTGAAACCCCTTTCTTCTATTATCTGTACTGATTGGGCAATATGATGGTATTCATCAAGATGCATTGGATAGTTATAGCCAGAATGAAAACTATGCACTATCATAAAGATAAATATTAGTATTAAAATAACAATGGAAAATTTGAATTTATTTTTTTTCAGAATCATTAAATTTCCTCATTGATTTTGAAGAATATTGAAGAATGCTTTTTTAGCTAAGGGGGCTTATTTTTTCTTCTTCAATGGCATTTTTTGCACATGTAACATATGAGTCATCAATTTTTATTTTTGGTACAAATTTTAATTTTTTTACATTGCCATACTTGTTGAAGTCATGCTGAATTTCATTGATTAGAGGATAACCAACCTTTATTGACGATTGCTTTAATTCTATTATATTTGTATCTTTTTCTCCAATAACCCAAACTATAAGCTGGTCAACATCATAACTTCCTGTATTGGCTATTGTGAATTTAATAAAACCCTCTGAGCCAGTGCCGCCATAAAATACCAGGGGTACATCATTAACCTTTTCTACCTTTAGGTTCACATTAGCGCATTTTTCTATGCTTAGTAGCTCTGCACTTGAAGATTCTACATTTTTACCCCAACTCATAACAACTGCACCAAGGGCAACTGCAAACGCTATTAATAAGATAGTTGCAATCAAAGGCGATACACCTTTTTTATTTTTTGTTATTTTATGCATGTTTTTCATAAACAACACCTTTTTATTTAAATCTTTTCCTTTTTATGCATGACTATTATTAAAAAGTAAAGCGGAACAACAACTAATGCTAATATTAAACCTAAAAGCAAGAATAGGGTTCTGAGGCCATATATCTGCGCAGCGTAAGCTCCCAGGGGGATCATAATAAAATATGGAATAATCATTAAGAGGCTGTATATTGAAAAATATGCCTTTCTTTCTTTTTCTGACATAATATCTATTGTTAAGAGACCATGTGAAACCCCTACAATTGCTGCGCCAATAAAACCAATAAGGGTGCCTATTGAGATAGACAAAAGGTTAGGGTTATAATAATATGTGAGGGGCATGATTGCCATTAATAAAGTGCCAAAAACAAGCATTGGAAATTTTCCATACTCCCTTGCATTATTTCTTGCAATAAATGGTGAAAATAATGATGTCATTATAGCAATTAGAAAAATCACAGCAACATTTGTAAACCCTTTAAAATAACTGTATTTGAATGTTTCATATATATAAATTCCATAGTAAGAATTACCTAATGTCTGCACAAAACCAGTGATTATAGTTGCAATAATCAATACCCTTATTGTTTTGTTTTTAGTAAAAACAGGGAGATTATCTTTTAAATTATCAAATAATATTTTTAGCTGTGTTAATGGGCTTCTTTTTTCAATGGATTTTATTTGTTTTTCTTTTATGAAAGACAGGACATAACCTGATATAATTGATGAGATTGCAGCAATCTCAAATGCAATAAGATAGCCAAAAAGCCTGAATTTAAAGCCAAATAATGAAATTGGTGTTCCTATTGCAGGAAATTTGTCCATCAAAAAACCAGCCAATAAAATACTTATCCCTGTTATCATCAAGCCATATTGTGCTATATTTCTTAGCAGTCTGCTTCTCTCTTTTTTGAGGGTATCCCTGAAAAGTCTCTGGTAGAATTCACCATATGAAACAGCACCTATGCTGCCAATAAGAAGCGCAGCTGCAAACAATGGTACTGAATGAAGAACTCTTGCCATAGCCATGAATATGAATGAAAGGCCAAATATTATTCCTGTTATACCAATGAATTTTTTGCTTATTTGCCTTACTTTTGAATATTCATCCAGAAAAGAGCCTAAGATAATACTGAGAATTACTCTTAGGCCATTGATGGCACCAACAACAAAATATGATGCTCCTGTATGAAAAAATAATATGTTTATGAACTGCTGGGAGCCAAATCCATAGCTAACCCTGTCAAAAAACTCTTTGAAGAAAATTTTTTTGATTTTTTCTGATTCATTAGCCTTTTTACTAGCCTGTGTTTTCTTAGAATAAATACTGATTGCCTTTTCAATATCAGAAGTGAGATGGCTTTTTTCTGCTAATTGAAGTTTTATTTCATCAGAAAAATTATCTCCCTCAACCTCTTTTTTTGCTTTGCTGCTAACTTTCATCAATAAAACAGCTTTCTTTTGTATATTTAAAGATTTCGTTTATGTTTGGTTTTTTAGTCAAAAAGAAAAAAATTAGCTTTTTTTCTTTTCAGGCAGAGGCCTCTTGACAGTTATAGGTAAAATACCTTTCTCAAACTCCAGTTTAGCTATCTCAACAGGATTAAAGTGAATATTCTCAAGATCCTCTTTGCTAAGCTTTATGAGGAATGGAGCTCCCATTGCAATCTGCAATGCCCTTCCACCGAGCATCCTGGCTATTTCATACTTTGTGTATTGCATTTCTTCATTGGATTCTTTAGCAGTCATGATTATCACCTACAAAAGCTTTTTCAACTCTTTTGATTTTTCTATTCCTATTCCAACCATTTTGTCAATATCTTCTGCTGTTAGGGGTTTATCTCCGCCTTTCTGCAAAGCACATAAAGTGCCATCTTCTTCAACCTCGACTGTCAGCCTGGAATCAACTTTTTTCTCCTCCTCAGGGGTTGGATCCACAATAAAATAATTATCAATTTTTATAACAGTGCAGCTAACAGGCAGTTTTTTCAATGGCAATGATTCCTTTGTTTTCTTTTTGTAATCAATA
>JAHIFA010000101.1 GCA_018901315.1 Nanobdellota archaeon
AGAGCCTGTATTTTGAGCATAAATCCTTAACTGTTTCTGTATGGCAAGGGGATAATTGTTTTAATTCTGATAAAACTGCCTTTGCTTTTACAGTTAATTTTGATTTTTTTCTTGTGTTTGCATAAAACTCGCATTTATTGTCCTCTCTTACAGTTTTGCAGTAGTCTGCAAACTCACCTGAATAAAGCATTTCAACACCTGAAACAAGGCACATCCATTTCTTGCCAATTATGTCAGCAGCCTTTATACCAAGGTTGTATTCTTCTTTTATTTTTTTAAGAGTATTTATTGCAATAACATGCTGGGTGTGCCTGTTTGTCAGAAAAAATACTGTCAGCTTGTTTTTTATTGCATGAGCCAGTGCAGGAGCCAAGACACCAGCAGTCTTTCCAATGCCTGTCGGAGCATGCATAATCAGGCTTTTTTTGTTTTTAAGGGCATTGTCAACATCTAATATCATATCATCCTGTATTTCCCTGACTTTGGAATGGGGAAATAATAATTTAGCCAGCTTATGTTTTGATATCATATTAAAAAAAGAAAATAGTTGCTATATAAATCTTTATCTTAAGAAGCAGATTATTTTCCGAGTTTTTCCTTAATCTTTTTTGCAAGCTCTTTTCCTTTTTCAGTTAATAAACTGCCTGTTTTTTTGCTTGTTTTTTCAAATATTGCCTTGCCTTGCTTAAGGTTTCTCTCTATTACAACACTGTAATCATGCATAACTGCTGGCATGTCCTTTATCCTATTGCCATATTTCTCAAGGAAAGTAACAGTTGTCAGTGGATATCTTTGAGGAATATTTGGCTTTTCATCAGAATAGCCGATTGTTATTATTGCCTGCGGCCTTGCATAATCCGGAATATTAAGGACTCTTGAGATAACATTCTCATCAAATGCGCCAACCCAGCATGCTCCCAAGCCAAGAGAATGAGCTGTTAAGAGCATATTTTCTATTGCAGCTGCATTGTTTTGTATAGAGTAAAGCCTGTTCCCCCTTACACCATAAAATCTTTCGCTTTTTTTCAGGTCTGCGCAGACAACTATGTGAACAGGAGCTTTTGACATCCAATGCTGCCTTAATGAAGCTTCTGCAATTGTTTTTCTTTTTTCTTCATCCTGCACAACAATAAAGTTATAATCCTGTATATTTCCAGAGCTTGGGGCAAGTCTTCCAGCTTCCAAAATAGTTCCTACTTTATCCCATTCAACTGGAATATCAAGATATTTTCTTATGCTTCTTCTTGTGATTATGCATTCAAAAACTTCCATATTAAGCATTATAAAACTCTTTATTAATAAAATTATCGCTTTATTCAAAAATTATTTATAGTAAGGAGATTTATTAAAGGGCATGAAATACATTAGTTTAGTTGAGGTCTACCAAAAGCTTGACTCAACAACAAAGAGGCTTGAGAAAACATACTTTATATCTGAACTATTAAGAAAAACGCCAGTAGAGGACCTTTCTAAAATAACCTTGTTGCTGCAGGGCAAAATTTTTCCGCCATGGGATGAGCGCAAGATAGGCGTTGCATCAAGAATGGTTTTAAAGGTAATAAATCTTGCAACTGGCTTAAATTCCAGGGATATTGAGGATGAGTGGAAAAAAACAGGAGATTTAGGCAAGACTGCTGAGAATCTTATCACAAAGAAAAAACAAGCCACTTTATTTTCACAGGATTTGTCTGTCAGCAAGGTGTTTAATAATCTAAGAAAGCTTGCCACCTTAGAAGGACTTGGCTCTGTTGACCAGAAAATAAAATTAATATCTGAGCTGCTTACATCTGCAAAGCCTATTGAAGCAAGATACATTGTGAGGAATGTTTTAGAGGAGCTAAGGGTTGGTGTTGGAGCAGGCTCTTTAAGGGATGCAATTGCCTGGGCATTTTTTCCAAAAGTTTGTGGAATATTTTTCAAGTGTGATAAATGCAATAACTATATGCCCAATATAGCTAAATGCCTTGAATGTAATGAAGCTATAGAAAACAAGTTCAATAAAGAAATTGAAAGGTTTGATGAAAAAAATACACTTAAACTGAAAAAAATTGACGAGCTTAAGAAAACAGATATTAAAAAATATGATTTTATCTTATGCAATGATGAGAATTTAGCAAGGGAAGCTTATAATTATTTTATTGATGCTATACAAAAGGCATATGATGTTTCAAATGATTTTTCTGTTGTTGCAGAAAAAGCAAAAGTTGAGGGTATTAAGGGCTTAATGGGTGTTGGCCTTGAGCCTGGAAGGCCTGTAAAGGTAATGCTCGCCTTAAAAGTCAAGGATGTAAAAGAAGGATTTGAAAGGGTTGGCAAGCCAGCTGACATTGAGTATAAATTAGATGGCTTCAGGCTGCAGATACATAAAAAAAATAATGAAATAAAGCTTTTTACAAGAAGACTTGAGAATGTCACAAAACAGTTTCCAGATGTTGTTGATTATGTTAAACATAATATTAAAGGGGATTCTTTTATAATTGATTCAGAGGCAGTTGGCTTTAGCCCAAAAACAAAAAAATATCTTCCATTCCAGAGCATATCCCAGAGAATTAAAAGAAAGTATGACATTAAGAATATGGCAAAGGAATTTCCTGTTGAGCTGAATGTTTTTGATGTTATCTATTACAATGGGAAAAACATGATTAAAACACCTTTTATTGAGAGAAGAAAGATTATTGAGAAAATAGTAAAGCCTGCTGAAAGAAAGATTGTTTATGTCAAGAATCTTATAACATCTGATGAGAAAGAGGTTTTAAAGTTTTACAAGGAGTCTCTTGATAAGGGCAATGAAGGGATTATGCTTAAGACACTTGACGCTGTTTACAAGCCAGGTGCAAGAGTCGGGCACATGGTGAAGTTCAAGCCTGTTATGGATACTCTTGATCTGGTTATTGTTGGAGCAGAGTGGGGAGAAGGCAAGCGATCTAACTGGCTGAGCTCTTTTACCCTTGCGTGCATTGATGAAAACAATAATTTTCTTGAAATAGGAAAGGTTGGAACAGGAATAAAGGAAAAATCAGGGCTTGGTGTTTCATTCAGCCAGCTTACAGAGGAATTAAAGCCATTAATAATTTCTGAAAAAGGGAAAAATGTTAAGGTAAAGCCAGAGATTGTTGTAGAAATAAATTATGAAGAAATCCAGAAAAGCCCAACATACAGCTCGGGCTATGCCCTAAGGTTTCCAAGGGTAGTAAATTTAAGGCTGGAAAGATCTGCAGAAGAATGCAGTACATTAAACATGGTCAAGGAGTTTTACGAAGGCCAGAGGCACAGGAAATAAAAAAAATTATAAAAACAAAAAAATTATTGGAATATCTTATAATCTCCTTTCTGGTTTACAACTAAACCTAAATTATGTATTTTTTTAGTCTGAGCAAGTCGCTTTCTAGATACCCTTGTTGTGGCACTCTCATAAACTGGAAAAGAACCATTGTATTGAGCAAAACCAATTATAAATTTTCTCTGATTTTCAATATTTGTAAAAGCTTTTAATATTTCCTCTGAACTAATGGTTGTTGATCCTTCATTAGATATTTGTTCTGGAACATAAACTCCTTCAATAATAATTTTGTCAGATTCAGTCCTCCCTGTTAAATATCCTGCTTTAATTTTATTTCCATTATCTTTGTTTAATTCCCCGGTTATTTTATCAATTGTTTGTTTGTCAATCATAATTTCCATTTTATACCCCTAAAATATTTATTACTCAAGAATAACAAATCTATATATAAACCTTTTGGTTTTTTAATATTTTAATTTAGCTTAAGAAGAATCTATTTTGTTAATCTCTCTAAGGTTTTTTGATAATTCAATGGTTCTAATTCCTCTGGCTTTATTTCTCTATTACTTTCCTTAATTAATGTTTCCCTAACTAAGTCATATAAATCCTGTGGTTTTTTTAAAGATGATAATTCTTTAGGAGGAACAGCAATAATTCCTCTGTATTCTATATTATAATTCTTATAATCCTTCTCTTTTAATTCATTATTCAGTTCCTTAACCAAGCCTGGACAACTATTTTCAGATTCTACTAAAAGGCTAGCCTCACCATAACCTAATCCATCTTCCACTGCGCACTGAGTGTTTGGACTACGGTGAAAGAAAACATTTTTGATAACATCTCTTGAGATTGAACCTACCATTCTTAAACGCTGAATATTCTCCCTGTTCTCATATCTTGCAATAATTAATTTCTTATACACTTTAATGCCCCAACATTTTCCAAAAGATTGGAATGCTTAAAATCAGGTAATACAAACTATTTAAACCTTTTGTCCTTAAACAGATTAGGCATTTTCAAAAATTAATTTCAGATGAAAATAAGTAAATTTTTCATAACAAAAATATTAAAAACATCGTCAGGGAATTTCTAAAATAGAAAGTTTAATAAGCAAGTTTATACATTAATGATTAACCAAATTCAAAGGGGTGCATTAAATGGCAAAAAAGAAGAAAGCAGCTAAGAAAAAGAAATAAATTCATAAAATTCAAACAAAATTAATTATTTTTTTTATTTTTATTTTGCAGGCTTTTGAATAAGTTCTGTGAAATCTATTTCTTGTAATCTGTGGGAATATATTTGCATATCATATCATACAAATTATTGAAAGAATTGTCTATTTCCTCAAAACTGTTGCCAATCATCATTGCTCCCTTTAGTACTATACTATACCTTAATATGTTAAATCCAATATCTACAATCCTATAATCTGTTTCAGGATGCACAGAAAACAAAAGCCCGCCAATTACTCCTAACATAAATCCTGAAGAGATATGTGAACATTCTTTTGGAATGCTTATGTATTTTTCTATCTGGGCTTCCCGAATTGTATTGTTTATGTTCTTCTTCATTTAAACCCCCAATTTTTATAACTCTTTTCTTATGTTCTCAACAAATCTTTTAAAATCTTCCTTTTTTATGCATGCCCCGCATGCATGCTCATGTCCGCCACCATAGCCCTCAATTTCAACAAGTGCTTTTTTAAGTATGTTTGAGACTGAAAGAGAACCTGATGAGCGAAGGCTGCATTTCATCTCACCGTCTTTCTCCCGTGCAACTAAAATAAGTTTTTTTGGAAACTTGTAAAGAAGCTCGTTTGAAAGGTCGCCTGTAAAGCTCATTCTGTTTGAATATGTAAATAAGAGTATTTTATTGTCCTCAATATTTTTAAGAGCTTTTTTAAGCATGGTTTCATATTCTTCTTTTATTTGATTGAACCTTTTAATAATAAAGTTTGCTTGTGGAGACTCATTATTAAGAAGTTCATAAGGAGTTTTAATTCTTGTTAATATTTTGACGCAGCTCAGGACATCTGATGTTTTTCCCTTGAGAACAAAGGACAATATTCTTACAAGCTCTCCGAGTTTTGTTTCATACAGGGCTTTTTCTGGTTTGGTTATTTTTGTTGGCAGCAAATCAGGATATTCTTTTGAAAATTCTTTTATAAAGTCAGGCAAATGCCAGTCCCCAACTGCTCCGCATGCTGCAATCCACAGGTCCTGCTTTACAACCCTGTAGCAGATGCATGATGCTGGTTCGCCAAAGCCGTCTTTTCTTGAATTAAAGTATTTTGTTCCGTTGTTCTTGATAATGTTATGGTGGTCTATCCAGATTATTGGAACCTTAACAGCGTCTATAAACTCCTGGCTTACCATTGGCTTGTCAACTATGAATATCTTATCCGGGCTGTAATTTTCAACTGTTTTTATAAAAATCGGCTTAAGCTCTGGGCTGCTCTTTACAACAACACCCTTTCCTTCCTTTGCATACCTATACAACAATAAAAAAGAGCAAAGCCCGTCAGGGTCATCATCAAAAAAGAATAAAGGCCTTTTGCAATTATCAAGCTCTTCCCTTATCTCTTTGTAGTGTTTTTCATTAAGCATAATTAAAAGAAATGGGGTTTCTTAATAAAATTTTCTACTTTTTAATCCTTGAAATCTATTGTACTATCTGGTTTTGGAACTTTCATCAGATTAATCCCTGCTTCCTTCAGGAATTTCCTTGCTTCTTCATCTGCATAATCATGATAGCTTACTACATCCTTAATGCCTGCATTTACTATCATTTTAGCACAAATCATGCATGGTGTATGAGTGCAGTACATAGTTGAGCCAGAGATATTTATTCCATGAACTCCTGCCTGTATTATAGCATTCTGCTCTGCATGTATTGCCCTGCATATTTCATGCCTTGTTCCAGATTCTATTTCTAATTCATCCCTTAGGCAACCCAACTCAAAGCAATCCTTGACACCTTTTGCAGCTCCATTATAACCGGTTGTTAAAACTCTTTTTTTCTTAACTATTATAGCCCCAACATGATGCCTTAAGCATGTGCTTCTTTCAGCAACTAAAGAGGCCATTTTCATGAAATATTCGTCCCAAGTTGGTCTTTTATATTCGCTCTTTTTTTCTGATTTCATCTAAAATATCCTCCACTTTTTTGTAAAGCTCTTCAAAAGTTCCATCATTCTCAAAAACATAATCTGCCATTGATATGCACTTTGAAAGATTCTGCTTGTTTGGGTCAGTGTTTTCCATTTCCCTTTTTTCATTATCAATAAATTCCTGAAATGAAATTTTATCTGTGCTGCTTTTCCTTTCTAAAATTCTTTCATATTTTATCTTTGGGTCTGCATCAACTGCAAAAAGATAAAATTTTCCTTTTTCTCTTAAAGCACTTATCTCTCCTGGTGCCCTCAAGCTTTCAATAATACAATCCTTTCCTGATTTTTTTGCTCTTTCAAAAAGTGTTTCAGCAATATAGCTCGGAGAATTTTTCTCTCTTAAGTCATTTGCAACAATAACCATGCTATCCCTGTTAACAGGCATTTCTCTCTTTTTTATTTCTTCTACTAGGAAAGCCCTTACAGAATAATGATTAAATCCTTTTTTCTCAACAAGAAACTTAACAATAGTGCCCTTTCCTGCCCCCAATGTTCCTGTGATTCCTATAATCAACATATTTTACACCTAATTTCTAACCTCTGTTTTTTCAAAATAATCTAAAACAGCTTTTTTCATTTCATCAAGCTCATTATCCTCAAAAGGGACAATTTTTTCAAACTTTTTATCAATAAGCTTGCCTTGCCTTGGAATAAAGTTCTGAATAACATATTTTTTTGCCTTGCCAAATCTGTTTACCCACTTGCCGATTTTCTTTAATTTTTCAGTATCATGATAACCCCTGATGACAGTTGTCCTGAACTCATAATCCCGGC
>JAHIFA010000102.1 GCA_018901315.1 Nanobdellota archaeon
GACAGAAGAGGAAGCAAGGAAGTTAGCTGAGGAACACTGGGAATGGTTAGAGAGTCTACTCCATAAAATATATGTAGATGCTATGATTCATGGCTTCGGACATGGTGTTGAGGTTCAAGGAAATAAAGAAAGGACATGTTAATATCTATAGTTGTGGTCCGACAGTTTATAACTTCGCCCATATAGGAAACTTCAGGGCAAATATATTTGCAGACCTTATAAGAAGATACATAAAGTATAAAGGATACAAGCTAACTCATGTTATGAACATTACTGATGTTGATGACAAGACAATAAGAGACTCAAAAAAAGAAAATCTTTCTTTAAAGGAATTCACAGAAAAATACACAAAATACTTTTTTGATGACTTAAAAACCTTAAATATAGAAAAAGTAGAGGTTTATCCAAGGGCAACAGATCATATTAAGGAAATGGTTAAGTTGGTTAAAAAGCTTCTTGAAAAAGGCTATGCCTACAAAGCAGATGATGCAATTTATTATGACATTAAGAAATTCAAAGACTATGGCAAGCTGTCGCATTTAAACATAAGCGGGTTAAAAGCAGGAGCAAGGGTTTGCCAGGATGAATACGACAAAGAGCACGTAAATGATTTTGCACTATGGAAGTTCTGGGACAAAGAAGATGGTGATGTTTTCTGGGAAACAGAATTAGGAAAAGGAAGACCCGGATGGCATATTGAATGCTCTGCAATGAGCATGAAATATTTGGGAGATACTTTTGACATCCACACAGGAGGGGTTGATTTAATCTTCCCCCATCACGAGAATGAGATAGCCCAGAGCGAGGCATCAACAGGAAAGCCTTTTGTAAACTATTGGCTGCATAATGAGCATTTACTGGTTGACAACAAAAAAATGAGCAAAAGCCTTGGAAACTTCTACACTTTAAGGGATTTATTAAAAAAAGGATACAGCCCAAGGTCAATAAGATATGTTTTAATTGCAACCCATTACAGGCAAAAGCTAAATTTCACATTTGAAAGCCTGAAGGCAGCAGAAAACTCAATAAAACGCCTTGATGAATTCATGGTTAAACTAAAAGATATAAAAAGTGAAAAAAACAACAAAGAGATTTATGTTCTAATAGAAAAAGCAAAAAGCGATTTTGAGGATGCAATGGATGATGACCTGAATGTTTCAATTGCCTTGTCAGTTATGTTCGATTTTATGAAGAAAACAAACACCTTCATAATGAATGAGCAGATAAGCAAAAAAAATGCTGAAAAAGCAATTGCTTTAATGCATGATTTTGATTCTGTGTTTGGGATTCTAAAAAAGGAAGAACTAAAAGAGGAAATAAGCAAAGAAATAAAACAGTTAATAGAGAAAAGACAGAAAGCAAGAAAAAACAATAACTATGAATTAGCAGACAAGATAAGAGACCAGCTAAAGGAAAAAGGAATTATTCTAAAAGACACAAAAGATGGTGTCAGATTGGAAAAAGTATCTACTTCAAAATAGAAAATTTTAAATAAAAGTTATTATAATCTTTAAATAAGAGGTAAATAAAATGGGAATTACAATAGTAACAGGTACACCAGGTATAGGAAGAAGTCTAACCAGAATCAATTTAGAGATAAAAACAAAGAAGTATTATCTTGATGGCATCACAAAGCATGAAATTCAGAAGATTGAGGATAAATTACTGTGGCCAGAACAAACAACAATCAGGGAAGCATATTATGGCAAAGCACGATTTGAGCCATATAAGAGTGGGCTAAACCTTATAATAAATTATACAGACAGGCTTGTTGATGGCATAAGTTCTGCTACATTATCAGTTGTTTTCACAAAAAAGAAGGATATTGATGGATTAATAAATGAATTAAATGAAGATAAAGTAGAAAATTTAGCTGGCAAGCCAATTTTAGCATACAGGATTGAATCAGAAGAACTTGGAAAAAAGCTGATTGCTATTTCAGCATATCCTAAATAAGCAATCACATATCAATTCCTAGTTTAATGTTTTCTTGGCATTCAAGCTCTGCTTTATCGCCAAAAACAATTTCTTCTGCCTTTACTGTTGCTTTTATGTCTTTTAGTACAGAATTAAGATCTTTCTTTGTGTTTTCATCGCACTTAATTGTTAATGTTTTAATTGGCTTGTTTAGTGAAAGGTTTTTCTCTGACTTATATTTTCTTACAGCTGAAATAACACTAACTGCATTATCACCTGCAAGCTCTGCTTTTTCATCAGCAAGCTCTTTCTGGTATTTTGGCCAATCAGAAACAGAAAAGTTTTTCTGGCAGCAGTTCTGTGATAATTATCTTGAGATTGTTAAGGACAGGCTGTATAATAAAGAAAATTACAGCAAAGAAGCAGTTGACTCAGCACATTATACATTGTATAATATAACTTTAGCAATACTAAAGCTAATGGCCCCCATAATGCCGCATATTACAGAGGAAATCTATCACCTTTATTTTGCAGAGATTGAGGGCTTGAAAAGCATTCATGGTTCTGATTGGCCAAAATACCA
>JAHIFA010000103.1 GCA_018901315.1 Nanobdellota archaeon
AACTGCAATAAAACATTCGGATCACCATTAGGCAATATCTCTGCAATTTGCAATGTCCTTCTTTTTCCAACTCTTCTATCACGATGCTGCACAACTATTAATGAAAGAGCATTAAGCATAAGCTTAGGGATATCTATCGGCGGATTTGTCATCCTTACAACAGTTTCTCTTGCATTATTTGCATGCAGTGTAGCATAAACAGAATGCCCTGTATGCATTGCCTCAAACAGCACTTCTGCCTCTCTTTTTCTTCTTATCTCACCAACAATTATCCTATCTGGCCTCATTCTAAGCGAGTTTACAAGAAGGTCAAGCATAGTAACCTCACCTTTGCCCTCTGGATTCGGCAATCTTGTTTCTAAAGGAACCCAATGAAGGGAATCAGGAAGGGTTAGCTCTCTTGTATCCTCAATGGAAATTATCCTCTGGTTTGGCGGAAAAAAATTAGAAATAACATTAAGCATGGATGTCTTTCCAGAGCCTGTTCCACCTGTAATTAATATGGAAAGCTCATTCTGGACTGCAAGCCATATCAATGCAGCTGCATAATATGATAAAGTTTTTTCCTTTAGAAAATCAGTTATTGTCCAGGGTTTTTCAGCAAATTTTCTTATGGATATTGTGTTGCCGCTTGTTGAGATTGGGCTAAGTGTAGCATTAACCCTGTCACCGCTTGGCAGGCTGGCATCCATCAACGGCTTTAATAATGTTATCTCTTTCCCAACATCACGGCCAATCATTGTTGAATAATGCCTTATCTTTGACTCTGATGATATCCTTACGTTTGTCTTGAGCCATCCATGCTTGCGGTGATAAACCCAAACAGGTTCATGAGTACTATTTATAACTATATCCTCCAGATTTTTGTCTCTTAGCAGTATATCAATATTCCCAAGACCTATGTTCTCCTGTATTAAATAGTTTACAAGCAGGTCAGATGTTTTCTTGTCAACATCAGGAAAATATTTTTTTATTAAAACAAGGATTTCTTTCTGAAATTTATCCTTAATAGCACTTTGGCTGCTTGAATCCTCTATCTTTATATCACCAACATTAATCCTTGAAACAAACTCCTCTCTTATTTTATGCAAAATGATATTGGTTATTTTGCTGATATTTAAAATGGATACAGTATATAGTGGAACAAACTCATTCCTACTCAATGTTATATCTACATTAACTACAATGTTATTAACATTAAGTTTATAGGAATCAATTTTTACTGTTTCTTGTGTTTTATCCAATTTTACACCCTTTTTTATGTATTTTTAAGTTTAATTAATTATTTTTTAGCAGCAAGCCCTGGCGGTGTTGGAGGCATTAATTCCTGCTCCCTTTTTTTTTTAAAAAATTTTTTGAATAGCTCTGACTTTTGCTTCTTCATTGGCCTTTCAGCAGCTTTAGGCAGAGGAACATTTGGACTTGGAGCAGGAGGGATTTTCTTTAAAGTAAATTTTTGATGTGATGGAACAGGAGAAAATGTTGGTTTAAAGGGCAATGGCTTAAGCTTTGGCTTAATGTTAGGCATAACAAGCTGCGGCTTTTGGATGAGGGGTCTCAATTTTTTGATATTTGCTGCCTCAACAGGTTTTTCAGGCTTAAATTGTTCTATGCTAGGTAAAGGAATATCAACAAATTTTTTATTTGTTATTGATTCTTCAACTTCTGGAACTCTCATGAGTTTTTCTTTTAGTTCCTCATGACTTGAAAGATCCTTATAAAAAGCTATGATTCTTATCCTGAGCATAGTCTTTTTCTCCAAAAAGCCAGTTGGCATAGAGTTATATACCATCATAAGCTGCTTATAAATATCACTTGCAACCTCAAAATTTTTATTTTTGACATAGTTAAATGCGTCTTCAAGCATTTTATTTATCTTTTGATATTTAATATTAAAATCTTCAGAAGCTCGTTTATCTAATTCTAATGCAAGTGTTTCATATAACCCCAATATGTTTTTCTGTATATCTGTTTTTTGCTTTAAGAATCCCTCAGGCATGCTATAAAAAATATTTTTAATTTGATTATACACCTCGCTTGCAGATTCAGGGTTTATTTCTGCCATATTTCTTTTCATCAGCCTTGATAGCTCATCTATTTTTTTTGTTTTATGATCTATATCTTTGATAGCAGACAGCTTATAGTTTGATAGTAACTCTTCATACAGCCTTATTATCCTGGCCTGAAGTTCTGCTTTTTCCTGCAGGAATCCTTTTGGCAAGCTGTTATAAAGTTCCCTTACCTTCTCATATAGTTTTATTGCAAGAGGGATATTTTTTTCATTCATGGATTGCTTCAGCTCTTCCAATAAATTGATTATTTCAGATTTTTTCACTGATGTGTCCATTATATCCTGCTCTTCCCTTATTGTGATTAAGCGCTCGTAAATTTCTATTATTTTGTTTTGCAGGATAAGTTTCTGCTCAAGAAATCCCTCTGGAAGGCTATTGTATATTATTTTTATCTGCCCATAAATTTTTATTGCATTTAATACTTCCCTCTTTTCTATTTTCTGTTCCAGCATTTTCAGCAGTTTTCTTATATTCTGAGATTTCTTTTCCATCTCCTTTAGTGATGCCTTGCTTAGGTTTAGTGATAAGTCTTTGCTAAGCCTTGTAAGGGTTGTATTGAGTTCTTTCTTTTTTTCAAGAAATTGCAGTGGCAAATCATCATATTGTTTTTTTATTTGAGCATATATTTCCTTTGCCTTGTCAAATTGGCCTTTCTTCAGGCAGCTATATGCCTCTGCAAGCATCCTGTTTATTTCTGACAATTCCTCTTCTTTCAATAATGCAGCTTTATTAAGTTCTTTTTTTTCAATAATTTCTTTTTGCAAAGTTCCTGTTTCTGGCACTGCTTTTATTTTCTCATGGAAAACTGTAATGAATGGGGTTGTGAAATTATATTTAATGGAAAGTATTTTTTCTTCTTCAAGAAAGTTAGCCCAGGATTCTATTGTTTGAACTGAAACATTCAGCGCTTTTGCAGCATCTTCAAATGATAACTCTCTTCTCTGCTTAACTAATTTAAGAAGTTCATCAGCCCTTGTCCTTACTATATTTGTTTCGCTTTCAAACTTGTCTAAAAGCTCTTCATCAGTTAATTCATGGACCATATGTCAAATCAAAAGTTAGTTAGTATTTAAAGGTTTTGATGTTTAAAACAATCATTTTCACGACTATAAAATAGCACAAATAATTTGCTACAAAATAATGGTTTTATATCTGCTTAAAATCATAAAAATCCATAGAAAACTCCTACCAGCATCTAAAGATGCTGGTTTGACGGAGTTTTCTTTTGACAATGGATTTTTAGGATGCCAGAAATGCTCATCCTCATACTAAAGTAAGAGGTTTTCGCAAGCATTTCTGTGC
>JAHIFA010000104.1 GCA_018901315.1 Nanobdellota archaeon
ATATTTGACATAGATGCTAATGGAATTGTACATGTAACAGCAAAAGATCTTGGAACAGGAAAAGAGCAATCAATAAAAATTACTGCCTCTCAAAAGCTCAATGATGAAGAAGTGGAAAGAATGAGGAAAGAAGCTGAGCAGCATGCAGAGGAAGACAAGAAAAGAAAGGAAGAGGTTGAAACAATAAACCAGGCAGACACTTTAGTTTACTCAACAGAAAAACTTTTTAAGGATTTTGAGGGAAAGGTTGACACCAAGGAGCTTGAGACTGTTAAAGGAAAAATAATGGAATTAAAGGAACTGCTCAAGCCAGAGAAGAAAGACGCAGCAGAAATAAAGGCAAAGATGGATGAAGTAAACCAGCTTGTGCAGAAGATGTCAACAGAGATGTACAAAAAAGTTGCAGAAGAGCAGGCAAAGAAACAGAAGCAGGCAGGAGCAAAAGAAACAGCAGAGAAGCCAAAAAAGAAAGGTGACAAAGTAGTTGACGCAGAATACAAGGAAGAAGGCGATGAAAAAAAGAAAGAAAAGAAATAATCTTTTCTTTTTTGATTTAAATCTTTAATCTAAAATGAAAATATTGGCAATATGTGGAAGTCCAAGAAAAGGGAATACTGAATTCATGCTAAACAAAGTTCTGGAAGGGGCAGGTGATGTTGATAAAGATTTAATTCTTTTGAGAAATTTAGATATCAAGCAATGCACTGGCTGTGATATATGTTATAACGAAGGAAAACCCTGTCCCATAGAAGATGATATGAAACAATTATATGAAAAATTGTTAAAAGCAAATGTAATTGTTTTTGGCTCACCAAATTATTTTAAGAATGTCTCTGGATTAATGAAAAATTTTATCGACAGGACAAATGCCATAGTTGAGCCGCCAAAATTAAAAGATAAAAAGGCAGCAATTGTTTGCGTTGGTGGACAGGACTTGAATAATATCAAATTCTGTGAAAATGTTTTGAAGGAATTCATTGATGATCACCAGATGATTCTTGTTGGGGGTGTTATTGCAAAGGCAGAAGGCCCAAAAGAGATTAAAGAAAGCACAGCAATAATAGATGAATTAAAGAAGTTAGGCAAAAAATTAGTAAAATAAAAATGGCCAAAGATTACTACAAAATATTGGGTGTTTCTGAAAACGCCTCTAAAGAGGAGATTAAAAAGGCATATAAGAGCTTGGCCAAGAAATACCATCCTGACCTTAATAAGGAAGACCATGCTGATGCTGAAAAATTCAAGGAAATTAATGAAGCTGCATCTGTTCTTGGCGATGACAAGAAAAGAGCGCAGTATGACCGCTTCGGCAATACTACAGAAGGATTTGGAGCTGGCACATCTGGTTTTGATTTCTCTGACTTTGGATTCTCTGACTTTGGATTTGATTTTGAGGATATATTTGACACTTTTTTCAGCAGGGGTTTTGGAAGGCACAGCAGGGGCCCAAGACGGGGGGCTGACTTAAGGTATGATATGGAAATAACACTTGAAGAGGCTGCATTTGGTGCAAAAAAGCACATTACAGTTCCGAGAATGGAAAAATGCAAGGAGTGCAATGGCAGTGGAGCAAACTTAAGCTCGGATATTGCAGCATGCGACAAGTGCAATGGCTCTGGGCGCATCCAGCAGACAAGAAGAACACCATTTGGAATTTTTTCTACAACAACAGTATGCCCTAAATGCCATGGCGAAGGAAAGATTATAAAAAATCCATGTCCAGAATGTGAAGGCACTGGCAGGGTTCATCACGATAGAAAAATAGAAATAACTATTCCAAAGGGAATTGATAATAACAATGAGCTCAGGATTGCCGGCGGCGGGGAAGCTGGAATAAAGAATGGAAGTTCAGGTGATTTATATGTTGTAATCCATGTAAAACCGCATGATATATTTGAGAGAAAAGAAAATGATATTTATTGTGAAATCCCAGTAAGCTTTGCACAGGCTGCGCTTGGCTCTGAAATAGATGTTCCAACATTAAAGGGAAAGGCAAAGCTAAATATACCAGCAGGAACACAAACCAATACAATATTCAGGATGAAAGGAAATGGCATCCCAGACCTTCATGGTTATGGCACTGGCTCACAAAACATAAAAGTAATAATTGAAACTCCAACAAAACTAACAAAAAAGCAGAAAGAGCTTCTAAAAGAGTTTGAAAAAGAGTCAAAAAAGAAAAAAGGATTTTTTGGTTTTTAGTTAAACCAAAATAAATATTAAATTAAAAGGTATTCTTGACTATCGAAAAGTTTATATATATGTTTTCTATTTTAGAATAATAACAATTTTTTGAGGTGAAAAATGAAAAAAGAGATATTTTTTGGGGGGATTGTTCTTTTATTGCTTTTAGCAAGTGGATGCAATCTTACAGAAACAAAGTATGTATGCCCAGATGGCTCTGTTGTTACCAACTTGGATGAATGTCCTGGGACAGAAAAGGCAGAAGAAGAACTAATAACAGAAATATTAAAAGAGGTTGAACCAGAAGTTGTAGAACTGACAAAAATAATAGTTAAAGAAGGGGAATTAGTAGTTTTAAAGCCTGAAAGCGAGGACCCTGATGCAGACACTATTTTATATACCTTTAGTGAGCCATTAGACAAAAACGGCAGATGGCAGACAAAAAAAGGGGATGCAGGAAGCTATGAAATAACTGTAACAGCATCTGACAGCGAATTAACAGACACACAAAAGATTTTGCTGGTTGTTGAGAGCACAAATAACCCACCAGTACTAAGTCCAATTGCTGACATTACCATAAATGAGGGTGAAACAGTAAGCCTTGAGCCAATTGCAACAGACCCTGACGGCGATAAAGTAATAATAACATACTCTGGCTGGATGACAGAGGCAAGCTATACAACAAACTATAATGATGCAGGAACACACATTGTTACTGTAACAGCATCTGATGGAATAGAATCAGCAAGCCAGGATGTAATAGTGACAGTCAATAATATAAACAGGCCACCAAGAATTGTAAAGATTGTACAAGGCTAATTATTTTATTTTTTTATGCA
>JAHIFA010000105.1 GCA_018901315.1 Nanobdellota archaeon
CTTAATCCTATACTGAATATCATTGAAAATATGATATATGTCCATATCCATCCAAGGCCAAACAATGGCTTGATTGGATCATTTCCTATTTTAATTGACTTCAAACTGCTTCCATCATTTATCCTTTTCTCAGGAGCAGCATACTTTCTTTCAGTTGTTATAATTAATTCTTTTTCATATGCCCTGGAATCATCATCAAATGAATAAACTAATGTATAAATCCCTTCCGGCCCTTTTAATTTCCAGTTTGCCACGCCAACCCATTTTTCACTAAACAAAGTTTTTGTTTTATTTTTTTCCACAGTCTGTGTTATACCATTAATAATTTCCAGCTGATTTTCAGGAATTACAGAAACAAGGCTAATCTCCTTTCCTAAACTTTCCAGGTCAAATGTAAGCCTTACATCAAACTCCTGGCCAGGCATTATTGGATAATAGGCCATATTGGCATTAAGCCAGCCAAAGATGATTATTATTGGGATAAATGTGAATATCATTGGCTTAAAAGAATGTTTCATGAACTCCATGTTTTTCTGCATCACTTGTTTCTGGATTTCCATGACTTTCTTTGTATTATCCTTATGCTTTTTCATCTCATCCTGATGATCTTTCATATCTTTCTTAAGGCCTTTCATTACCTCCTGGTTTGTTGCAAATTTATGAATAAGTGTTATCAATAATGTCAAAATAAAAGAGATTATAGCAATTCCCAGCAAAGGATTTAATTTAAGAAGAGGGGAAAGTATTGGATCAACTATTGCTTCAAACATTTTATAGACCGCCCATGAATTTTCTCATCATGGGATTCATGTCCATCATATGCTGCTTTGATATTTCCTCATAAAGCCTGTAGATTATCATAACCGCTAATAAAATTCCTGTTCCGCTGGTCAGAGCACCAGTTAAGTCAGCTATTGAAGATAAAAATCCTATTGCAATTGCCCCCATTATTGTTAATGGATGGATATACCTGTTCAGTAAATGCTCTAAGATTCTCTGGTCTTTCCTGAACCCTGGAATCTGCAGTCCAGAGGACATTATCTGCCTTGCCTGGCTTCTTGCATCCATGCCTGATGTCTGGACCCAGAATATTGAGAATACAACACAACCTAAAATCATGAAAAGCATGTAAACAAGAGCATGTGCAAAATCAGCAGAGACAATACTTCCCTTTATTATCTTGCCTACTATATCTGGTGAAGAAAGCCAAGCAATAATACCTGAAGTGGGGCTATTGCCAACAAAGGTTCCAAGAATCGGATGGCCCCAATTCTGCAATAACCTTGCCCATAGTTGTATATTTGCCATTAAGGCAGAAACAAGAATAACAGGAATAACTCCTGTATAGATAAATGATAAAGGCCATCTCATTCCATAGCCCCTTACCCTGCCAAAGCTTAATGGTATCTCTATTTTCATTGCCTGGGCATAAACAGCAACAGCAAAAACAATTATTGTTGCAATAACTGCTGCAGCCATCAGGCCGGCATTTACAGGATCACCTGCTGCCAGGAACTGGAATAATGCAGGGATAGCTCCTGTTGCAATACCTGGATTAAATGGTGATGGCAGCGGGGATAATGCCCTTATAAATATACTCTGGCTTACTCCTGCTGCTATAAACAAGGATATCCCAGAGCCAAAGCCCCATTTGCTTACAACCTCATCCATAAACAAAATAAGCATTCCTCCAAGGAATAATTGGAAAACTAAAATCAGCTGTAATTGTATAAAAACAGCTTTTCCAGCATGTTCTGCTGCAGGAGCCAGGCCCCCCATAAAAACAAAAACACATGCTTCAGCAAAAATAATCACAATTGATAATATTTTTTGTATTCCCTGGAATCTTTTCTTTCCTTCATGTGTTGTAAGGTCCATCTTGAGAATACCAGCCCCATTAAGCAGCTGAAGAATAATAGATGCAGTTACAATTGGCCCAATACCAAGAGATATCAAAGAGCCAAACTGTGCAGCAAGAACTGTTGAAAGATATTCAAACTGGGAAAGCGCGTTCTGCCCTAAACCAAATAAAGGTATCATTCCAAGAATAAAAAACAATATAAGGACAATTCCTGTCCATTTCAGTTTTTCCTTGAAAGAAAGCCTTTTTTGTGTTGGTCCAGATACTTCCGGCAGGTTTTCTATAATGCTATTAATAACTGACATTTTGAAGATTTTAATTAATTTTTAACTTTTTTTCTGCTTTTTGAGCAATAGGTTTTTCTTGTTCTTTAGGTTCTTCCTCAACTTCTTCTGCTGTTTCAACAATAGGTTCCTTTTCTTTAGGCTTTTTCTCAACTTTTTCTATTGTTTCAACAACTGGTTTTTCTTTTTTTGGTTTCTCCTTGACCTCTTTGACTTTTTTCTCTTTCAAAACAATACTGCCGCCAGCCTTTTTAATCTTGTCAACAGCTTTCTTGGATGCATAATCACACTTTATGTTAAACTTTTTTGTAATTTTGCCTGTGCTTAAAATTTTATTAAACCCTAATTTCTTTAAATCAACAACATAAGAGTCATTTTTCTTTTCAATCAGCTTCTTTGATAACAGTGACTCAAGCCTTTGCTCAATTGTTTTGAGGTTTATTGCCTTTATTTTGATGACTATCTTATTTGGCCTTGTAAACCCATATTTCCCAAAATATTTTGTATCCTTCCATATACATGGCTTTTTTGCATCGCCACGCTTTCCTGTTCCGGCCATTCCCCTGCCGCCGCGGGAGCCAGCTCCCCTGTGCTTTTTCTTAGCTCCCCATCCATGTGTTTGAGAGCCCCTCATATTCCTGTTTTTTCTTTTCTTGTAAGTAACCATTTAAACCATCTTTTTGATTAATTCATTGATTTTTTCTTTTCTATAGCCCAGGGCCCCGCTTTTAGTGAATGGGGTTTTTATGCCCTTTCTTTCAAAGCCTCCCCTTGGAGGGCTGAGCCTGAAATATTTTTTGTATTTTTTATTATTAACAATTATGAATTTTTTGTAGTTAATCTTTTTCTTGCTGTCAGTTAGCCTTCCTTTGTATTCCTCTCCCCTCTTTTCAACCAGAAGATTGTATGTTTCATCGTCTATTTCGCCCCAGGTTACATAATCTTTTGCTTTTTTTATCATTCCAAGCAGACTATCATCAACCACAACGCAATAATTACTGCGATAAAGGCAGAGCATCTTAAGGGTATCCTTTATATCTTTCTTTATTCCGGTTTGGCCTCTTACTCTTATGACTGCAAGTCTTTTCTTGTTTAATTCAGTTTTTTCTTCACTCATTTTTTTCTTCCTTTTTCTTTGCATCAGCTTCTTTTTTAGGAGCATCAGCCTTTGCTGTTTCCTTGACTTTTTTCTTTATAATTTCCATCATGGTTTCTTCTTCAACTTCTTTTTTAGGAGCATCAGCCTTTGCTGTTTTCTTAGCTTCCTCTTTCTTAACTTTTATAGTTGCTTCTTCAGTTTCAGGCTCTTCCTTCTCAATTGCTCCTTCAGCAATGCCGAGGTTTTTGTAATATCTTTGCTGAACCCTTATTGAGCTAAGCTGCTTCAGGGCATCAAAGCATGCTGCTATAAGGTTTGTTTTAACCCTTGACTGCCCCTTTGTTTTTGACCATACATCCTTAATGCCAGCAATCTCCAGAAGTTTTTGGCATTCTTTTTCAATGCAGAGGCCATTTCCTTTAGGAGCAGGCATTATTTTGATTATAGATGAGCCGCACTTTGCCTCGACATTAAATGGGATTGAATGAGGGTTTCCACAATTGCATTGCCATGAGCCGCATCCTCTTTTTATTTTTATAATATTAAGCTTTGCATTCCTTAGGGCTTTTTCCCTTGCAGGAACAGTTTCCCTGCTTTTTCCATAGCCTATCCCAACATAGCCATTGCCATTGCCAACAATAGCATATGCTGCAAAACTTGGCTTGTTGCCCTCCCTTGTTTTCTTTTGAGTCTGCCTGAAAACCCTCCTCTGGCCCCCTCCAAATTTTCCCTTTGACTGGCCTATAAGCAATAAATCTGTTTTCAGGTTTGGCAATAATGCATCAACTATCTCTGACTCAAGTATTTTTAATCCATTGTCCAGTATTTCGTCAATCTTTGTTATTTCGCCTGACTTTACTTTCTTCCAAGACTTGTTTTTGGATTCCAGGCTTCCTTATCAAAAACAGGCTCCCTAGGAGATTTTCTTGGTTCCCTCCTTTTAGTTTTTTTTCTTTCTTTATTATACATTTTTATACCTTCATAATCTTGTCTTTTACATCATTAAACTGTTTTTTTACATCTTCTGTATTCTTTTTAATATATGATGAAAACTGCTTTTCATACATTTCCATGTTTTCTTTTTTTAGTTTTTCTGCATAGTTTGAAATATGGGCTCCGCTGATTCTTTCCTCTGAAGGAAAAATATCCTCTGAGCATGGCACTTTCAGGCCAGAGTCAACAACTCCTTTCAAAGCAGCATAGATTCTTGAGCCCTTAACATGGATATTTAAGCCAGCGTCAACTATTGCTTCTTTTACTGCTTTTTTCTTTGCTTTCTGTCCAAGCAAAAGCCCTGTTAAATAAGCAGCAGGAATATTGCCCCTGTTAAGGCTATACCCAAATTTTACAAGCTCTTTTGAATTTGCTGATGCAAGCACATTATCCCCTTCAGGCTTGTATTCAATAACCTGGATGTTAATATTGCATACTGATTTTCTGATAACAATTCTTGGCTTTCCTGAAGTAAGAAAACTAATTCTCTTTTTATAATTAGTTTTTCTTTCTCTTTTTCTCCTGAATTGTACTATTTGAATTTTAGCTTTTACCATTTTCCTTTGTTAAATCATTTTCTTTTATGTATATTTTTATATGTTTCCTGCTTCTGAAGAAACCGCCGCTTATTTTTGAATAAAGCATACTATGTGATTTTATGTTTATTATTTTCTTGTCTTTCAGCTCTTTAATGAATTTTCTTTGAACCCTGACCTTATTCATCCATGCCTGTTTTCCTGGCAGTCTTGCACCATGTTTTCCCTTCCTCGAGCCAGGGCCTTTTCTTCTTCCCTTTGCTTTCTGGGTTTTGATTTTATTTGCCCTTGCCCTTGAAACACCTTTAGCCTGCTTCTTTCTGATAGCTTTGTCTTTAATCAAACCAGCAATATCCTTTTTTGTTATTGATTCCTTTATCTCATCAAGCCTCTCGCTATCAAAAACAATTCTTTTTCTACTGCATTTCAATAAATTAGCAGCAAGCCTTTTCTGGGTTTTAAGATTCATTTTTATTCAGTTTTTTTTGTTAGCAGCTTATCTCTCTCTTTTTTCTCTTCTTCTTTCTTTTCTTCGTCTGTTTTCTCGACCTTTTCTTCTATTGTTTTTTTCTTTGCTGCTTTTTCCTTTTCCTTAATCTCTTTTTTCTTCTTGAGATTTTCTTTTTCTTCCTTGCTCTTCTTGATTTTTTCCTCAACATCTTTCAGGAATTTATTAACATCCTTAATATTAACAACCTTAATGCCTTTTTTAACTGCCTGCTTTAAAATCTCAACCTTTTTCCTAAGCCCAATGGTTTTTGCAACAGCAACGCATTCATTTTTAGTGTCAATCTTTTCAAGATCTTTCAATGATTTAATGATTATTAGTTTCAGTCCGGAGCTATGCATGTTTCTTGTTTTCCTAGGGCTTCCATATCCTACTGAAACGCTCTTGTTATAACCCTTTTTACTAAGCCTCATCTTTGAGTGCAGGCCTCTTGGCCTTCTCCACTTTTTTCCCAATCTAACTTTCTTATGTGCATCCTGCCTTGTGAATTTTAGTTTTTTCATGATAATCACTTAATTTCTTTTCCTGCCTTTGAGACAATGTATATTCCATCCTGGAATATTCTTCTGTCCCTGTTTTTTATTTTTGTAAGCGTTTCAATGCTTGCTGCTGTCTGTGCAGTAAGCTCTTTGTCAATTCCCTCAACATATACATCCTTGCCGTCAATTTTTATTTTAACATTCGGCTTTATCTTAAGCTTTCTTGGGGTTTTCTCACCAAAAAAATTCTTTATAGTAAAAACATCCTTATCCATTGATACATTCATTGGGAAATGCCCGGGGCATATTTTTAGCTTGTAAACAAATGGCTCTGTTACGCCTTTTATCATGTTGTTTATGTGCGCCTTAAAAGTATAAATTAATTTTTTTTCTCTTCTTGATGCTTTCTTTGAGATTATTTTTACTGAGTTTTTGTCTGCAGTTATTTCAATCCTTGGGCCAGCAAGCTTTTTGCTTACCTCGCCCTTAGGCCCATTTACTTTAATTAAATGAGCCTCTTTGCTTATTTCAATCCCTTCCGGAATATTAATTTCCTGGGTGATATCTAACTTCATTTTTAATAACAGTATGCTAAAAGCTTTCCTCCAATACCTTTTTTCTTTGCTTCTTCATTAGTCATTATTCCCTGGGGTGTTGATACAATTAAAATTCCAAAACCCTTTGCAGGAAGGAATCTTTTCTCAAATTTTTCATATGCCCCTTTTTTTACTGAAAATCTTGGCTTTATAACGCCGCATTTGTTTATCTTGTTCAGCAATTGAACATTTAATATGCTGCCTTTTGAGTCTTCTATCTCCTTAAATTCTCCAACATAATAATTCTCTTTCATTATATTGAGTATTTCTTTGATTATCTTTGATGAAGGCTTAACCAAGCATTCCTTTGTTTTTGCATCCTCTTTGTTTAGGATAACTGATAATGCATTTGCAAGTGGGTCATTTAACATTTTTACACCTTTAGCTGTATTTTTTAAATC
>JAHIFA010000106.1 GCA_018901315.1 Nanobdellota archaeon
TAAGTCCTGGTGAACTACTAAGGCCCCTTAAAATTAGTGAGATTATGAAAGATGATTATGTTCCTAAGAGCAGGAATAAGGTTTTAGTTGAGATATTAAGCAAATCAGGGGTTATGGATAAAAGGGGCTCTGGAATTTTGAGAATAATAAGCTCCATGTTTGGAAAGAGAATTCTATGAAAAAAAAATTATTGAAAGGTATATTGAGGTTTATGATTTAATAAGTTAAATTGATAATACATTTATTATCTTTCTTTAGTATGGGTTATTATTCCTCCTGCGCAGGTTATCATATTTTTCTCAAAGACAAACCTTCCAAGCTCAGGAACATAGTTAAAGTCATCTACCACAACAGGGCTTAATGTTTTTATAATCATTGTTCCCACTTCATTGTTTCTCAGCGTATCAATATCTTCTTTAATCTCTTCAAGTGTTGATGAGTTAATCTTTTTTTCTATTTTCTCAATTTTAGCAGAAACTTCCTGTGTAGCACTTTTTAGGGTTATTATCTCATTAATATTAAAGTCTTTTTTAGACATCCAGAAAACATTTGCTTTTATCCTGTCTGTAACTTTAGGAAGGTTATCAGGATGAGATATAACATTTCCCCTTTCTATAAATAATTGGTCTTCTGTTGTTATCCCAATGCTCTCTCCTGCTTCTGCCATTGTAGGCTTTTCAAGGAACTTTTCAACAGACTTAACCTTTGTTTTTGTGTTTTGCGGAAGGATTGTAATTTCATCACCTTGCCTTATTGTTCCTGATTCTATTCTTCCGGCAAATATTCTTTTATCATCAATCTTATATGCGTCCTGTATTGGAAACCTCAATGCCTTGTCAGAGCTCTTTTCCTTTATCTTAAATGTGTCGAGGCAGCTAAGAAAAGTTTTTCCTTTGTACCAGGCCATTTTTTTTGATTCCTTTGCTATGTTGTCTCCATATTTTGCAGCTACAGGGATTGTGTAAGATGGCTTTAGACTGAGTTTTTCAAAGAAAAGGGCAATATCCTGTTTAACTTCATTAAATCTCTCCTCTTTATAATCAACTAAATCCATCTTGTTTATGAGAACTATGATTTGCTTTAATCCAAGCATGCCAAGGATGTATGCGTGCCTTTTTGTCTGCTCTTTTACACCTTCATTTGCATCAATTATTAGTATTGCTGCCTCTGCCTGCGAAGCGCCTGTTATCATGTTTTTTATGAACTCAACATGGCCTGGTGCATCAATTATTACATAATTCCTTTTAGGTGTCTTAAAGAAAATCTGGCATGTGTCAATAGTTATGCCCTGCTCCCTTTCCTCCTGCAAATGGTCCAATATAAACCCAAATTCCATCTCTTTTCCAAGAGCCTCACATGTTTTTTTCACTTCCTCAATCTTATCAGGAGGCAAACTATTTGTGTCATAAAGGAGTCTTCCAATAAGAGTTGACTTTCCATGGTCTACGTGACCTACAAAAACTATATTCATGTTTTCCATTTTAGTTGGTTATTGTTTGTATTATTGTAAATAATCCCAAAAACAATGTTGTTATTCCAATTATGACTGTTAATTTTTTTGTATTCATCTTTTTTACAGTAAGAGCGGATAATGGGACTGAAAGCACTGCTCCAATAATTAAGTAGGGAGCTAATCTCCAGTCAATGATTGATTTTGTAAGAAGATATGCTGCTACTCCTACTGCGCATGTAAGGCCTTCTGCCAATGATGTTATTCCAACTGCATTTCTTCCTTTTACTCCTGACAACAGCTGGCCACCTGTAACTACAGGGCCATAGCCTCCTCCTGACATCCCCTTGTTAAAGGATGCAATAAACCCCAGGCCGAGGATTTTTTTCCAGCTGAATTTGTAATTTTTGTTTAATGTGAATAGTATCACTATTCCAATAACTGTAACCAATATCCCTATGTAAAGCTTAAGCCAGAATTTAGATATGCTTACTGCTATGAACACAGCAGCAATTGTCCCGATAATGCTGCATGCAGCCAGTACCAAGGCAATCTTCAGGTGTATTGGAACACCACGGCGAAATGTTTCAGCATATCCAAGCTCTTTTAATCTTTTAATTATGTATTTTATGTTTGTTGACTTTGGCTTAAAATCAACATTTCCTGCCTTGTGGTGTGTAAAGCCAGCTAAAAGTCCTGTTATCAGTTCTGAAAGCAGAACAGCAGGAACAACCTGCAGAGGATTAAAGCCAAACAGCAATAATAAAGGAGTAAGTATTGTTCCATAACCCATTCCCAAGGTTGAATCTACATATTCAGCTAAGAATGCTACTATTACAATTGTTATTCCAATTCCTAAAGCAAGTTCAAATATCATTTTTACATGTAGCCGAGGCTTCTTAATTTCTGCATTATGTATGCTGATTCTTTGTCCTGTGCACGGCCTGCCCTTTCAGATGTATTTGTTGTTTTAAGCTCATGAATTATCTTGTCTATATTATCGGCATTGGAATCAA
>JAHIFA010000107.1 GCA_018901315.1 Nanobdellota archaeon
CATGAGGTAAGCATCATATTTTTTAGCCAGGCGGGATATCTCAGGCAGGTTAGCTATGTCACCATCCATGCTATACACTGCATCCACTACTATTAGTTTAAATTTGCCCTCATACTTTTTCTTTGAGTCAGCTAAAATATTCTCTAAACTTTCCATATCATTATGAAGGTATATCTTATGATTTGCGCCTGAAAGCATGCATCCATCAATTATGCTCGCATGGTCCAGCTTATCCATTATAACCAAGTCCCTTCTTCCGCAGAGAGTGGATACAAGAGTCATATTTGTTACATATCCGCTGCTGTAAGTAACAGCATCCTCTGCTCCCTTAAATTCTGCGATCTTTGCTTCCAGTTCTTTATGTATTGGACTGGTTCCAGCCAATAACCTTACTCCTGCGGTTCCAGCGCCATAGTCTTTAATGGCTTTAATCGCAGCTTCTATTATTTTAGGATGACTTACTATTGATGGATAATTATAAGAAGACAAATTTATTTTTTCTTTGCCATCAATCATAACTCTTGGCCCGGATGGCCCCTCAATGCTTTGCAGGTAAAAGTATAATTCCCTTTCTTTTGCTTGTTTTATTCTTTGAATGAATGGATTTATCTTATCCTGCAAGGCGTCATTTTTATATGACATTTTTATCCCCATGTGCATTAATTTTTTATTCCAAGGTTGAATTTATTTTTTATCTGATTCTTTGGGTTGTTTTTTTCTTGCTTAGTTGTTTCCTTTAATTCTTCTTCTTTTTCATATTCTTCTTCTTTAATCTCTTGTTCTTTTTCTGCTGGTTCTTCTGTTTGTTCTTTTGGCTCTTTTTCAGTTGTTCCTTTTTGTTCTTCTTTTTCTTCTGTTTTTTCAGTTTTTATCTCTTCTGCCTCTTCTTTGGTTTCTTCTAATTCCTTTTCTTTTTTATCTTGCTCTTCTATTTTTTTGGCTTTTGTCTCTTCTGCTTTTTCTCTTGTTTTTTCTTCTGTTTTCTTTTTAGATTTTTCTTCTGATTCTTCCTCTGCTTCTTTTATTACTTTTTCAGCTTCTTCTTCTTTTAATCTCTCTACCTCTGCTTTCTTTACCTCTTCCTCATCAATGTCTACAAATTCCTTGAACCTTTCCTTAATATCTTTCTTATCCTTGAGGTCAAAGTACTCAAAGAATTTTTGTGACAGCTTGAGCATGTAGCTTCTTCCATGCCTTTGCTTTATCAGAAACCCAGAATCAACCAGTTCCTTTATATGGTCATATGCCTTGTTTGTCCTTGTCTTAATAACATCTGACTGCAGTATTGGGGCCTTCCATGCAATAACTGCTAGGGTTTCAATTGTTGTTTTGTCAAGCTCTGTGTGTGGATTTATCTGCTGCACTAAGTTCATATAAGCCTCCCTCACAGTAAGCTTCCAGAAATTTCCCTCATCAGACACCATAAGGCTTGAATCTTTTTTATCATAATCTTTTTTTAATTCTTTTAATGCATTCTTCAAAGAATTTACATCTGTCCTGCATAATCTAGCTATTTCACTAATTTCAATTTTATTGCCAGCTGCAAAAAGCACTGCCTCTGCCTGTTTTTTTAGGTCATGCATTTTATTTTTTTAGGCTATAAACCCCTTCTTTAAGATTAATTATATTTTCCTTTACCATTGAGTCAAGCAATGGCTTTAAATCCTTTTCATTTATGCCGCTGCTCTTTGAAATCTGCTCCAATTGCATGCTTTTAATGCTAAGCAGTATCATAACAGTATTTTTCAGCATATTCAGCATATTCTTCTTTAATACCTTTTTTTCAGCATTATTTTGAACAACTTTAAGGTTTATCTGGTGAAGCCTTGTTAATAGGTCATTTATCAGCCCTGCAAAATTATTTGATTTGAAGCTTAGTTTTTCCGGATCCAGTATCTCGATAGAAGAGGGCATAAAATCAAAGCAGAAACCAAGTAATGTTTGCATATCCTTGAACAGTATTCCAAGCTCTGCAAATGTGCTGAACATTTCCTCCTGTTTTTCTGCATCAAACAGCTTTTCCTCAACAACCTTAATGTCTTCCTGCTCTTTTATTTTATCAATAACAATCCTTAATGCCTTTTCAATGTGCTCTTTTGGCTTTCCCAATATTTCTATTATAACCCTTGTGAGAATCTTTCCCTCAGCTACCTTTCCCTTTATTTCGCTTTTCTCTTCTTCGCTGACCATAACAAACTAAAAAAATAGAGTGGTTTAAAAAAGTTTCTATGCTTGTTGCAGTAATACATAAACTATTACTATTATAAAATAGATACAAACAAAAGATTTATATATTGGAATTAAAGTTTCTTAGGTTAAAATGGATAAGGATAAAACTGAAGAAATTAAATCTCGTTTAGAAGAAGCGCTTAAAAATTCAACTTGCCTAAAACATCCTGTTGCAGCTGTAATATATGATATGTGTGGAGATTATGTTGAATCAGGTTGGAACGGCCCTCCGGATTTCATGAAGCATGATAACTGTCTAAGAAAAGGTTACCCTTCTGGAAAAGGAATGGAGTTTTGCCCTGGTTCGCACGCAGAAGCAAGGGCAATAAGTAAGGTAGCTGAATATAATGAGGGTATAAAGGGAGGAACAATTTACTTAAGCAGCTGGTTTCCATGTGTGTGGTGTGCAAATTCAATTAGGGATGCAGGAATAAAAAGGTTGGTCACTCCTGATGAAATATATGATGATGTAGAGAAAAAGATCCTTGTAAAAAATCTAAGAAATCAAACATATAATTTTGAGATGGCAGAAAAGTTAATTGTTGGGGCTGGGATTGAAATAATTATTGATAAATCAATAAAACCAGCATATCATAAAAATCCATAGAAAACTCCTACCAGCATCTAAAGATGCTGGTTTGACGGAGTTTTCTTTTGACAATGGATTTTTAGGATGCCAGAAATGCTCATCCTCATACTAAAGTAAGAGGTTTTCGCAAGCATTTCTGTGC
>JAHIFA010000108.1 GCA_018901315.1 Nanobdellota archaeon
AAAAAAGGAATTAGTTTGGATGCTAAATCAACCCCAATGAGATATCCTGCTGAAGCAAGCACAAGATGGTATGGGTTAAAGACATAGTTTGGGTCTTGAATTAATGACTTTTGCTCGATTATCTGCTTTGCAATATTTATATGATAGTATGATTCCTCTCCAATCATAATATTGTTGTAGAATAAAAACCTAACTAAATAAGGTATTAAAAGGACTATAAAAGCTGCCAGCATTACATAAACTAATGTATTCTTTTCTGTCAGTTTCATTTTTCTTCCATCCTGCACAATGATTTGTATATCTTAACCTCTTTATCATAAGCTAATTCAAAACATTTTTCATCTGTCCTGTAATTTAAATCAGCTATATTATAATAATTCATTGATCTCTTGGATAGGAGGATATACTTTATGTTATATTTATTCAATAAAGGTATTGCTTCCGTTTCATAAGGGGTTGTATATATTTTTTTTACATCCTCAAGACGCTGCTCTGCATCTTTTATTAACAGGAAGTTTTTGTCAATGACATTTTTTCTCTCTGCAACAGCATTTACAAGGTAGCCCTCGTCAAGGCTTGCAAGGATAACATCTTTTTCATCACTGTTGTTTTTTAACCATAAAAAGGAATCTATTTCATTCTTTGATGCGGTTTCTTTAATAACCCTGTTTGTGTAACTAAGAGTAGGAATGACTGAGTTAAAGATAAAAACCAAGAAAATCACTGCAATAAAAACCATCTTATATTTTGAAAATTTTGTCTTATCTATAAACAATATGGAATCAGAGTAAAACTTACTGAACAATAAAACGAAGATTACACCAAAGAAAATAAGGCCTGTCTTCAATGGTATAAGCTTAAACCACAGTAAAAAAAGCCCTGAAAGGGCAAATCCCATTAAAAGGTAAATCTTCCTGTTTTTCTTCTTAAAAATGTATTTATAAATTAGGTATACCCCTGAAACAAGGGGTATTATCCCAATATAAAATAGTGCATTCAGTATGCTTAACTGCGAAAAGTACTGGCCAAGCAGCTCTTTTGGTATGTTCTGCCAGATGACAAACTGGCCATGAGCCAGAAATGCGTTTTTGTATATAATGAAATTAAGCCAGGTAACAAGAATTGTTGAGAATATTATCAGCTCTAGCTCTGCCCTGTTTTGTTTCAGATGCTCTATCTTAATAAACAAAACATAAAGTAAAAAAGCCATGATTAATAAAAACGCAGATGCATGCATTAATGCGATTATTATAATAGAAACAACAAAATGATTAATATATTTTTCATCCTTGTTAATCTTTATCAGAAAATATATCAAAAAGAACATAAGCGGTATAACCAGTGAGAATACTGAAACACTATTTACTGTTTCAGCAAAAAATATTGGGATAAAACCAGAGATAAATGATGAAAATAATGCTGCACCCTGGCTTTTTGTTATCTCTTTTGCAATAAGATATACAATAAAAATAAGGCATGAGGCAAATATGTTGGGCAATAGCTTGCAAACAAGGTTTAATGGCATGAAAAGGTTAAAAAAAGCCAGAATATACTGAAAAAATGGCTGGAAAAGAAAATTCCTGCCAGAGTAGCTTAAATCATCCTTAAACAAGGGCAATCCTGTTTCTCTTATGTGCTCTACCTGCCTTATGTTAAAATAGGCATCCTCACTAAAGTAAGGTGTCTGAAAAGCAAAATAAAGCCTTATACCAAGCACTAGGCCAAATATTAAGGCCAGCCATATGTATTCCTTTTTAAGCATGAGGCCAAGAAGAAGATTATCTTATTTATATCTTAGGGTTTTATACCAGGGCATAGCCAATATCTGTGCATATTGTCTCTATATAGTCTATTACCTCTTCAGCCTTATCAGAGCTAATAAATTTTAATCCCCCTTCTTTGCTTCTAAGAAATGCCTTATAATCCTCCCAGTTGGTTTTTCCTGTTTTTTCAAACTCATAGAGAATATCCTTTGTTACAGTTGGACCTGCATTATAGCCTGTAAGCTGATATTCAAGTTTTCCAAGGCCATATTTAATCTCCTGCAGTTCAAAGTAATATACTGAAACCTTTGCATTAACTTCTATATCCTCCTTTAACACCTCTGTCAGATAATTATCATCATCTTGGTAAGTTATATACTCAGAAAAAAGTTCAGGATACCAGTTTATAACATCCTTAAAAGCCGGTGCTTTAAGCTGCCCAATTCCAATAAATCCTGCTTCATTGACTATATAGGGGTTCCATTCTGATCCTTCTTTTCCCCATTCTTTCCAATTTGATTCTTTTTCCCATAGAGCAAGGTAAAGTGCAACCTTTTTATAGTCAATTGCATGTCTTTCAGCTAATTCAAGTATAGTTATATATTCATTATCCTTTAGTTCAACTGTTATTCCTTTTGATTCTTCTATCATAGATTTAGGAGAGTATTCATAATATTGCCCTTGCTCACCTTCTATTGGGTTTTCTTGCTGCTCAATATTTTCTTGCTCTTCTTGCAACCAGGATGATACCAATTTTTGCAGCTCTTCTATTCTTTCTTGTAAATATTCTGAGATTGTAAGGCTGCCTATTTCAACATTTGACTTGTCTACTGTTTGTATTCTTATCCTTTGGCTTGATTCCTTTGACTTGTCTATGCGAAACTCAATATTTCCATTATCATAATTAATGATAGTATTTTTATCAAATTCTATATTTTCAATCTTTGATAAGCTGTCCCTTCTAAGCTTTGCTTTTCCATCCTCAAATTGTATTTGATATATTTGCTCTCCCTCATAATATTTTGTTATTAATGCATTTCCGTCAATCTTTAGTTTATCCCACTCTTCGCCGCTTACGCCTATGCCCATATCCTGGTATGAAATACAGTTTTTTTCAATGCAGTCCTCGCTCTTGTGAAATGAGCCAATATTTACTATAAGCTTTTCATCATTGGAATTTGTAAATTCAAGTTTTTCTTTTTCTCCTGTTTGTAGTTCAAGGACAGTATCCTTGCCAGTAAGAATTATTTTGTTTGGGCTGTTTTCATAATCAACAGAAATACGTCCCTTAGCTTCAATAATATCTCCCTGTATCTTAATTTCTGTATCATCAGCCAATGCCTCAAGTTTAGTGTTATCTACTTCAATAGAAGTGCCTTTGCTGATTATTATTTTTCCATCTTTAAACTCAATTGAGCCGTCTTTTGGAACACTAATGTGCTGTCCGTCTAAATCAAAGCTAGAGTCAGCAGAAAAAAATAACTTTCCGCTTACAGGATATCCATCTTCCACAACAATATCTCCAAATTTTATATTTGGGATAGCTCCATTGGCAAACTCTATTGTATCAATGCCTTCTGTTCCAGCAATAGTAAGTTTACCAGTTAGATCATTAAGTTTAACATTTCCGTCACTAAACTCCGCTATAATAACTCCTCCAGATGAAGGGGGATCAGCAGATATTAAAGGGATAATAGCTATCAGAAATACAATTAAGGCAATAAGAAATTTAAGTAAATTTTTTTTGTTTGTTTTTGTAGGCATTTTCAAACATGAATTCAGAATTGATTAAAAGGTTCACAATATAAATCTTATGCATAACCAGCACTTTTTTTTATATTTTTTATATATTTAATAACAACATTAATTTTCCACTCGAGCTTAGAGTTAGCCTCCTCTTCTGTATCTGTATCTTTGATGCCATATGATTCTTTATATTTTTTGATTTCATCAAGGGTTGCTTTTGCCAATTTTACCTCCTGAAACAATAAGGGGGATAATCCCCCTTTTATAAACCTATTCTCCTATCTTAAGTATATCA
>JAHIFA010000109.1 GCA_018901315.1 Nanobdellota archaeon
ATATGAGTAAAATAGAAATATCTGAATTGGAACGTTTAGCTAATAGTACAGAATTGGTTGCACCAATAAAATATAATAATCCAGATAGAGAGGGAGAAATTTTTTATCAATTTGTGCAGAATTATGGGATCATACTTGATATCCCTGTCAGAGAGAGAAAATCTGGATTTATTGATGAAAAAAAGAGACAAGCTAGGAATGTTAGAGCAGCTATTTTGAATTCTGATTTACATCTGTCTGAAAGGCTATTATATGGTATTGTTGAAGGATTGAATTTAGTTTTGCCTCCGATTTCGTATCCCCTTATTGGTTCTATAGGGTGGGTTACTAATGGAGGGGACTCAGTCACAGTCAATCTTCCAAATTTTACTGGTGTAAGAGGTTTATTTCACTCAGATAAACCTCATGAATATATGCATGTATATCATTTATTAGCTTCTAATGATTTGAAACAAAAAGGATTATTACCACATATTGAGGGGTATGGAGGAATCGGTTTAATGGAACCACAACAAAGAGTGCCTACTAAAGATGAATTAAAGAAATTTGAAAGAAGATTTTTGCATGCAATGATGCAAGAAGAAATGAAATACATTTAAAACCTTAAAATAATTCTATTAATTAGCCGTTTTCTCAATTGAAACTAACATGTGTTATACAAACAAAAAATATTATCTTTTAAAAGCTTATTCAAAAGATATTTATGTAAGCATTAACTAAAGGCCTGTATGAGCAGGAAATCAAAGGGGATAAATGCTGAGCGGGAATTAGTTCATATGTTCTGGAAAACAAATGAATGGTCTGCCATAAGGGTAGCAGGCTCTGGAAGCAGTCCTTTTCCATGCCCTGATGTTCTGGCTGGAAATAGGATAAGGAAACTTGCTGTTGAATGCAAAACAGTTAATGCTAAAAACAAATACCTTTCCAATGAGGATATAAACCAATTAAATAAATTCTCAGCTGTTTTTGGCGCAGAACCCTGGATAGGGGTTAAATTTAAGTCTGATTGGTTTTTTATTAGCATAGATGACTTAAAAAAGACAGAAAAAGGTTATGCTATCTCTAAAGAACTTGCAAAGAACAAAGGCTTGATTTTTGAGGAATTAGTGGAAAAATAAGTTTTTTCAATATAAAAGCGGATATTGTCATCTTAGTGAATGATGTCTTTTCTTTGCATAGCTTTTTATGTAGGACTTGTATCTAAACCATTTGTTAACTAGACAATATTATAAAAGCGAAAAGTTTATAAACCCATTTCCCCCATATATGCTATGTTAATCCCATTCTGAAATGAAATATGCGATTGTCCAATAAAATGATAGAAGCCACTATTGTTGATGTAGCTGGCGAAGATGTGCTTCCAATAGTTGATTATTTAAAAAACAAAAAGAATATTTCTGAATTTAAGATAGCAGAAGTAATAAAAAAAGAGATAAATACCACAAGAAACATGCTATACAGGCTGCAGGAGGCAAACCTTGTTTCTTTTATCAGAAAAAAAGACAAGAAAAAAGGCTGGTATATTTATTATTGGACATTCAAGCCAAAGATGATAAAACATATTATTGTTAGCCTAAAGAAGAAAAAGTTAGCGAAGCTAATGGAAAGGATAGTAAGGGAAAAGAGCAGTCATTTTTTCATATGCCCAAACAAATGTATAAGGCTTGATTTTGAGCAGGCAATGAATTTTGAGTTCAAATGTCCTGAATGCGGGGAAATAATGCATCAGGAAGATAACACAGAAAATATAACTCTAATTGAAGAGGAAATAAAAAAGATTAAGGAAGAATTAAAATAAATGCTTTCTGAACATCCATTTGTTATTAGCTTTAATTTCCTGTATAAATATGTGTGGCTTATAAATGCCAAGTTCTGAAATAATGCCTGCTATCAAACTAGGATTAACTTTTTCAAATGCAAAATTATTCACAGTGATCCCTTTAGGAGGATTTTTCCATATCTCATTTCCTTTTCTCTTCTCAATCTCCTCTTCATAACCAAAAACTGTTTCTGTGTCAAATTTCCATGAGTCAGCGCATACATAAACTGGAATATCATACTTATTGGCTATTTCTGCATAAAGCTCAGAACCAATTTTATTAATTACCTTGCCTTCTGTTGTTATTGCATCAGCTCCAATTAGCATTAAATCTGCTTTCTTTAAAGCAAATCTTGCTGCAGCATCAACAAAGTGTGTTACTGGAATGCCTAACTTTGCGACTTCCTTAGCAGTTATCCTCCCTTGGTATAATGGCCTTGTTTCTGTGTTATGCACCTCAAATTTTTTGCCCTGTTTTTTTGCCTCTTTTAGTATTTCAAATATTGTTGAGGAATGGCAATGCGTAAATACAACTGTTCCATTCATAATTTTCTTAGAGCCTATTTGTGCTATTATTTTTTGGTTTTTGTCAAATCGCTCCAAAACATCATCAACCTTTAGGCAAACAGCATTTGCTAATTCAACAGGATTATCATAATCAAGGTCATGCAAAACATAATTTAATGCATTCCTCATGCATGGCTCAGTTGGCCTACTTAAGAAAAGAAGATTTTTTGCGTGATAAACATCTGCTAAAATTCCTGAAACATTTTTGGCTTTAGATAATTTTACAACTTCTTTTAGTGATTTTACAGCCTCTTTAGCAACACTTTCTGCACCCTGAACCTTTAGGTTCCTAATTCTCTCTATAGTTTTCTTTAAACTCATCTTTCAAAGAAATTATTTCCTCTTTTTGCTTTTTTTATTGGAGTTTCTTACCTTAAATATAGATTCAATCTTTCTTTCTTCAGTTATAATCTGATTAGTAACCCTCACCAGGTTTTCATCCATTCTTGCAATCCTTCTTTCCAACAGAACAAGAATCCTGAGAGAATAAACTATTGCAGCTAAAGTACCCAGTATAACACACAGAATAGCTGTTTCTAATGCCATTTTACCACCTCTTTTAAAACCTTTTTATTATAATAGCTTCTTTATATAAATAGTTTTTGGATTTTTTGTTCTAAATAACCCCTCGTCATTTCCAAAAGATTTAAATATAACTTAACCATTTTAGATATCATTAAAGATTATAAATAAAAATTATACAAAGGGTGGGATGTAATGGCTGAAGAAGATAAAAAATTCTCAAAACAATTAATTGGCAAGATTGTCGTTAGCAAGACCGGAAAGCGCTTTGGTGAGGTTGGCGATATAATATTTGAAACAAGGTCTGGTGAGCTTATTAATATTGTTTTAGGCAATCCAACAACATATACTGAAAAATTAGAGCTTGAAAAAAACAAGGAAAACGAAATATTAATTCCATTTAGTGCAGTCATAGCTGTCGGGGATTTTGTCGTCATAGCAGAGGAAGACATAATATAATTCTTTTAGGGATAAATATTTAAATAATACCTATTTAGTTCTCTTTATGGAAAACACAATCTGGACTGAAAAATACAGGCCAAAAGATTTCTCTGATATAAAGGGCCAGAAAGAGATAGTCAAAAGAGTAAAGGCTTTTGTTAAGCAAAAAAATATGCCTCATTTATTGTTTTCCGGACCAGCAGGAACAGGCAAGACAAGCCTGGCTTTGGTGATATCAAAAAAATTGTTTGGTGACAGCTGGCACGAGAATATTCTTGAATTAAATGCTTCAGATGAGAGAGGAATTGATGTTGTAAGAAACAAGGTAAAGGATTTTGCTAGGACAAGAGCAATTGGTGATGTGCCATTTAAGATAATATACCTTGATGAGTCAGATGCCTTGACAAAAGAAGCACAGCAGGCTTTAAGGAGAACAATGGAGAATTACACAAGGACATGCCGCTTTATTCTTAGCTGCAATTACAGCAGCAAAATCATTGACCCAATACAGTCAAGATGTGCTATTTTCAGGTTTAAGTTTTTAAGCAAGAAAGAGATAATAGAAATTATTGAGGGCATTGTAAAATCAGAATCATTGAAAATAAGTGAGAAAGCAAAAGAGGCATTATATGAAATCAGCAACGGGGACTGCAGGAGAATGGAAAATATTTTACAGAGTTGTGCAGCCCTCTCAAATGAGATAACAGAGGAACTTATCTATTCAATGTCCTCTGTTGCAAGGCCTAAGGAAATCAAGGAAGTTCTGGAAACAGCTTTAAAAAACAGGTTTAAAGATGCAAGAAATAAATTATTGGATATAATGCTTGAATATGGTTTGTCTGGCTTTGATGTAATAAAGCAGATTCAGAAAGAAATACTAAACCTTGATATTGAGCCAAGAAAAAAGATGTTCTTGATAGACAAATGCGGCGAGATAGAGTTCAGGATGGTTGAAGGCTCTGATGAATTTTTACAGCTAGAGGCGCTTCTAAGCCAAGTTACCTTAACAGGAATAAAAAAAGAAGATTAAGGTGAATGTTTTACCAAAACCTGTGTTGATATATCTTCTTCATAATCATATTCTAATTTTATATTAACTGGTTTTTCAAAGTTTGTGTTTGTTTCTGTAGCTTGAGTGCAGGTTATCGTACGTTTTCCGCTATATAAAGTTATATAACCACTTGTAGCGCCACCATCTAAACCAACACAGATTAAGCCACTCATTCCTGTATCAACACTAACAAAAACCTTATTTTCATTTGTCCTTGTATGCTCGCAGTTAGAATCTTTTTTGTATATTCCCCCATTTCCCTTAGGTTCTATTGTAAACTGAAAGTTAAACTTATTATTCCCTTTAGGAGTTTCTTTAAAGCTTGTAACCTGTACTGGTCCGCCTGAGTTAAAAACAGCTTTCTCCTCATTAATCTTGCAGATATCTCCTTCCTTGTCAATTTGGCCTTTTTTTATGCAAAGCATTGAGTTTATATCTGTTGCATAATTATAGCAGACATCGGCCCTTATTGTATAAGGAGTGTTTCCAATTAAGCTTTCATGGTGATTTAATCCAGAAAATACCACATAAGTTGTTGTTCCTTCTATCTTGTTTCCCTCAGAATCCTTATAAGTCTTTTCTAAGTCCTCATCAGGGTGTTTAACAAAATTTGAATCTGATAATCCAAATTCCCTTGGGTCAATTCCACTAAGCCTTACCTCCACCTTATCCTTGCTTACACTTTGTTCGCCATCATTCTTTAGCTTGACAACAACTTCAAAATCAAAATCTCCTCCATCATAGACCTCTGCTGGAGGTGCACCCTCATCATAGCTTATCAAAAGTCCTGTTGTTCCACCAATAAATGGGCTTTCCTTGGAAGAGGTTACTTGTGGATTACATCCAACTGCAAAAACCAATAATACACATATTAATATTATATTCACATAATTTTTCATTTTTCAAGCCTCCTCTTTTCAATACACTATTTGATTATATAAATTTTTCTGTTAATCAGGGAGTGTTTAATATTTCAACACTCTTTTGTATTGATGATGAATAGCCATACTCTAAATTAACCTGCAATGGGGTGGTATATGCTGATCTGCTCATTGTTGGTTTTGGAACAGTGCATATAACACTTCCAATTCCATTTATCAACATAATTGGATTATTTGGCCTGCAGCTAAGGCTATAGCCAGAAACACGGCCACTTACATAAACTTTGTCAAGGTTTGTATAGTCCAGTGAATACGGGCAGTCAATATTAAGCCTGTTTTTGTCAATAACCTCGCCATCACCAAGATTTTTTATATATATTTTAAATTGTATTTTGTTTGAGAGTACAGTTTCTTCTACTTTTGTTACAGCAACAGGAGCTCCCTGTCCCCCGGATAGAGAGTAACTTGGAGGGATAGTACAAACCCTTGTCTTTTGCTTTGTTGAATAAGGCTCAGGATCAATACATACTGTCTGGGAGGCAATTGTTTCATAATTATAGCATGAAGTAACCAGAAAGTTTGCATTATAGCTGTCAATATTTCTGCTGTCAAAATCTATTATATTGCCCCTAAATGAAACTACATCATAGCCCCCTTCAGAATTATAAATATTTTTTCCCTCAAGCGATGGGATACTCATACTTTGTGGCATACCCATTATGAAAGCAGTATCAAAGCCGCTGAGATAGAGAGTGCCTATTCCTTTTGCATTTGGGCTAATTACATTAATTGCCCAGCCAGTAAGAGGATTTGGCTGAGGGTATGCTCCTTTGTTTTTTATTTCTACAACAAGGTCAATTGGCATGCTGTCATACATCTTGGCTGGAGGCATATCTGCCATGAAATTCATAACAATTCCCTGAGTCCCTGTTCTGTAATCAACACCTGTTTCTTCTGTTTTAGGAGTACACCCAAAACTAAAAAATAAGAGGAATATAATCACCATTAATATAATCTTTCTCATTTTATTATATAATCCCTAGATTTCTATTTAAAACTTTCTATTGAAAACTATTTTTTTATTATAATTTTTTTTGATATAGAGTAAGTATAGCCATAGTTTAGCTCAATTGTTAATGGAGAAGTGTAGGTTGCCTTATCTTTTGAGATACCTTTCTCAAGAATACACCTGACCTCATCCTCATTATCCTTCAGCTTTAATGGCTCTGGTTTGCATTCAAGCTCTTCATTAGAAAGCATGACTTTTATATCCACAATATTTAATTCTTTGTAATCTACTGGCTCTGAAGAGCATATATCAGATATCTTATCCTTATCAATAACCTCTCCATTGCCAACATTCTTTATCTGAATTTTAAATGCTGGCTTTATTAGGTTATCATCCTCTGCTGGAAGCATCTCGCTCTCTATCTTTGTTATTGCAACAGGAGCTCCCTGAGGTGTTAAGGTTATATCTTTGACAAGGCATACTTTTTGCATCTTTTTAAGATCATAGACATCTGTATCTATGCATATAGTAATATCTTTTTTTGTCTGATATTGATAACATGTACTTACTAGTATTGTTGATTCATGTTTTTCACTTTGCTCATCTATTTTCTTTGTGTTTGCCTTTACTGTTTTTATTAGCTGGTCTCCGGTTGGAAGAGAAACAGATTTTCCCTTTAAACTAAAACTGATAGTTTCCTGGTTCTGGTTCATCAGCTCCATATAATCCTCTTCAATTGTGAAAGAAATAAAACCATTTTTAGTGTCATATGCTCCAGTATTCTTTAATATAACTCCTATCTGGAATGGATATTCCTCATATATCTCGCTTGGAGGGGCATTAGTCAGGAATTCCATTAATATTCCCTGGCTTCCTGTTCTGAAGTCATCCTGAGTTGTTGTTGTTACAAAGGGGTTTTGTATGCATCCCGATATAAATAAAACAAGAATAATAATAACTGGCAAGATAATTTTAATAATTTTATTTGGTTCCATTTTCTTAATTTATTTAATTAATCAAATCCAAATTCCTCTATTTTCTCTCTAACATGTTCTACATAATGAAGGTCCCCTTTAACACAACTAAAACCATTATAAGCTCTTAAAGTCATGTCCCACCCATTATCCATATATGAAAGGTATAATGCATTTTCATCTGGATGTTCTGATTTTTTGCAGTAATTATTAACAGCAACTTCATACAATCCTATTCCCTCAGGATACAATCCTGATGGAACAACATATCTATTGTATTTTCCTTCTAATACTTTAATACCGCACCGTATATTTAAATCTAAGTCACGTAACTGGTTTTCAGTTATCCCACTACAAAACTCCTTGGCTGTAGAAGGCAATATCTGCATTAATCCAATTTCACCATCACCTCCTTTAACTACATTATTGCCCCCACTACAATGCTCAAATCCATATTCCTGCTGTGCAACCCCTAATACAATCTCTCTTGGAACAAAGGTATTTGTTTCATCAACAATATCTTTTACAGTTTGTATTCTTTCTTCCCTAGTTAATTCACAGCCTTGTTCTATTAGTCCATGTTCTGTATCTTCTTCTGTTGAAATTGATCTTCTTACACACAAAGTATTCTCCCATTTGCATTGAATATCATAATAACCAAAGTTACAGGAATCTTTTTTACAATAATCCTCACTAAGATAAATTCCACAATCCTTAACTAAACCAGCATATTCCTTGAGCTCTTCTGGAATGGGTTCTGGACATTTTCCACAAGAATCATAATAAACCCCTCCTTCATCTTCTTTAAAGGACGAATAACACATTAATTTACAGGGGTCTGCATCACACCATACTTGGTCACTAAAGCCAAGCTTATCATAATAGTTCAAATTATAATCCTCGCATTTTAATATCCTTTTTGATATATCTTTTGATATATCTTTACTACATATATCCTTTATTTCTGGTTGGCTTTTCAATTCCTCAATTTCACTTTCCTTAGTTATTGCCTCTTCTGGGCTTTTGTAGTCTTCTACTTTTTCAACCTCGACTGGCACTGATTTTTCAAGCTCATAAACATAGCTGACAT
>JAHIFA010000110.1 GCA_018901315.1 Nanobdellota archaeon
AGGCTAGATATTATCCATTCAAGGCGATTATCAGTTATAAGGCCTATATGGTCAAATTTCTCTATTCCAACAGCTAGTAAACCAGTTCCAAAACCTTTAACTTTATTATAGAATTCCTCATAAGATATTGGATCAAATATATTGTCTTTTTTTACCTTAAAAGCAGTCCTGCTATCATGTAAACTAACACTATTAGTTAGCATTTCATTTAATGTTTTTGGCTCTTGTTCCATCACAACCCCTTTATTATAGTTAAAATATTAACTACTATAAAATAATTTCTGTACTAAACAAGTTAAAATTTAAAAACAATTAGCTTATTTCTCTTCAATAAACTCCCTTATTTTATAAACAAAATCCTGTGCTTCCTTATAATAGGCGTCATAATCCCTGCCAGAAATCTCTTTTATCTCCCTGTGGTTTATATTTTTGGACAGCATGTAGAACTTTTTCATCGTATCTGCATACTTTTTATCAATAAGGCCCTTATTTACCATATGTATCTGCATCATATCTGCTACATGCTCTGGGCTTGGCGGAATCTCGCCAAGCTTCATAAGCGCAGAGTGTGCTGCGTCAATAACAGCCCAATACAGATCAATTGTAGCCTGCAGGAGATGCCACTTTGAATTATATAATGTTGATGGTGCTTTTGCAAAATAACTCCATACGCTTTCGTGGGTTGGCCTTATCCTGCCCTGCTTTAGCAAAAACTGTATTGGCTCAAAAAATCCAGTATCTAAGAGTGCAATGCCTTCTCTTAACATGTTTATTATAACAGGGTCTCCTGACCTTACATATTCCCAGAAAGCAGTAAGCTTTAATGTTGTTATATGGAGCATTGGAGAAATCTCTGTAATAAGCTTTTCAGTTATTAATGTGTATGCTTCAGTAAGCTCTGGAGTTAATCTAACTGTTAAGTCATCTATAATAACAAGAACATCAATGTCTCCCTGGCTGGTTGTTTTCCTTGCAGAGCTTCCAAACAAAACTGTTGCTTTTATCAAATCTTTCATTTCTTCATATGCTTTTTTTGAGAATTCATAGGCAATATCAAAATCCTCTTTTTTGTAGTTAGCAACACCAACCTTTTGCTTCTTTAAGCTGAATTTCATTATAACACCTCTTTTTTTAAAATTAAATGTCTTTATTTATTAAACTTTTTGATTTTTAAATAGTTAAACATTATTTAATAATTTACTCCATTGGAACATTGCTCCACAGCGTCCATTCATTTGAAGGGGAATATGCCCCAAATACAAAAGACGGGGGATAAGTTTGTCCAAAATATGAATGCTGAATATTTTGCCATTGCGCTGGAGGAAGACCATCGCGTGCAGCACCCATTGAATAAACAGGGGAGCCCAAATATTCCCATGTTTTCATCATCCCATGAAAATAAGATGCATCTGTTGTGGCAGATGAGCCGCACTCAACAGTGTATGCCCCTTTATAGCCATGTTTTTTTAATATCTTAATCATATCTTTTATAGGAGCATTGCCCTGCCCCGGAGCAAGGTGCTCATCCTGATATCCAAAATTATCTGCTAAATGAACATTTCCAATAATCTTTGATTTTGCCAAATCTTCTGTCTGATTTAATATCCATTTATCAAACTCTTTGTTAGAGCCTTTAAAATATTTCCTCCATAAATTTATATGGCCAACATCAAGCGTTGCCTTGATATGCGTTTCTGCAAGCTGTTTTGCCTCTGACTCAGACCTGCCTTTTTCCATAAGCATTTCTGCCATTTTCTTCCTGCTGTCAAGAACCAGTTTTTTAAGCTCCTCAGGATGCCCCCCATAGCTTTCTGGGAAGATATTTTCCATTGTTATAAAAAGCGGCTTTTCAAGGTTTTTTTTCTTTGTTTCTTCCATGGCATGCATGCCGCTTAAAGCATATCCATTAAAGCTTTTTTCAAGAGCATATTTCTTGGCGCTTATTACATTTTCTCCAAGCCTTTTCTGGTCTTCTGCCTGCTGTAATTGCCCTGTTACCATCTCCTGACGGGCATTTATTGACATCTCTAAATCTTTTATTCCATCTCTTCTTCCTCCAGTTCCTTGTTCAATCTCTTTAAGCCTGTTTGTTATTTTCCATTTCTCATCTTCTGACATTGTTTTTAGTCTTTCTTGGAGTATTCTCTTTTCTTCTTTTAATAGTTTCAGCGCCTCAAAATCCCTATCTAATCCTTCTGAATAATTCAGGGCCCACCCCTTTGCTATTCTTGCCTGCCCTTCTGTTGTTGCTATAAGAAAAGCCTCTTCAGGTGTTACTGTATCCCTTTCTTCATCAAAATCTTTTCCTAACTTTTTTCTTTTTTCTCTTTCTTCCTTTGTCATTTCTTTTGCTTCATCTACAAATGATTCCCATCCTTTATCTTCAACCTCAAATATGCCTTTCTCTTTATTAAAAACAGGAACTCTTTCTCCTCTGGAAACAACCTCTCCATCATAATTAATATACTTATCATTTTTATTCTTAAGCCAGACAGGCCTGCTAACTTCTTCATTTTTTCTTATCTGGGTTAATACCTGCCCTGTTTTTTTATTTACAACTCTTATAACAGCCATTTTTGACTCTTCTTCAAATCCGCTGAATTTCTTTCCATTTTCTGCCCATGGCTCTTCAGAGATTGGCCTCTGAAACTCACCAGTATGTATAACAACAGAGCCTCCAAGCGCAGTATCTGCTGCAAACTCAATTGCCCTGTTGACTTCATCCAAAGCCATGCGCCTCTGCTCATCACTAAAATTGCCCTGTTGGTCCTGGCCAGCAAGCCCAGGAATCCCAACTGAAGCATGGGTTGTCAGGCTAACATCACTTACCTTGCTTAATTCCCTTAAAGCCT
>JAHIFA010000111.1 GCA_018901315.1 Nanobdellota archaeon
AGGAATTAATCTGCAATGACTGCGGGCTTATAACTTTCATAGAATAACTGCGATTTTGGTGATAATAGTATTATTAAACATAGCTATCTTATTCTAACCAAAAACTATATAAAGAAATAAAAAAGCGTTTTGTTAAGAGGTGTTATAATGAAAATTAAACTTATAAAAAAGCCAAAAAAGCCGGTAATCATAGAGGGTTTTCCTGGATTTGGGCTTGTTGGTACAATAGCATGTGAATTCTTAATAGACCACCTTAATACAGAACTTATAGGGAAGGTTTTGCTTGAAGATGAGCCAGCAATTGTAGCAATACACAAGGGCAAGATTATAGAGCCTTTATCTATATCATATAATAAGAAATATAATCTTGTGATAATACACTCGATGACTGCAGCACCTGGTTCGGAATGGAAGATATCTGATATAATAATTGCCATAGCAAAAGAGTTGAATGCAAAAGAAATTGTTAGTTTGGAAAGTGTCAACTCTAGTGATATAATGGGAAGCCCAAAGACATTTTATTATTCCAATGACAAGAAAAGAGAAAAAATATTCAAGAGCTTAAAACTAAATCCTCTTAAAGAAGGGATTATCATGGGTGTTAGTTCAGCTTTGTTGTTAAAAGTAGATAAAATACCTATGTCGTGCATATTTGCTGAAACACATACTACTCTTCCAGATAGCAAGGCAGCTGCTGAGATAATCAAGGTTTTGGATAAATACCTTGACCTGAAAGTAGATTATAAGCCTTTGCTAGAAACAGCAAAACAGTTTGAAAACAAGCTAAAGGAAATACTCCAGCAGAGCAAACAAACAATTGAAAACAGAGACAAAAAATCATTGAGTTATGTCGGTTAAACTCAATTTTTTAAGTCCTATTTTTTAATTCTATTAATTATTCCATAAAGTTGTCAGTCTTTAATAATAGTTAATTATATAAATCTCTCGAAATTTTTACAGTTTATGGTAAAAATACATAGTTACTCAATTGATAAAAAGGTGTATAATCTAAAATGTGAAGTTCCACCAGAGGAATTAAAATCTTTTAGATCATACAGGGGATTAGAGAAATTGCCTGTTATAGATATTATAAATCTCAATGGAAAGGATTATCCAATGGGATATAAAGTAGTCACTGAAGATTTAAAATCTCTTGGATTAAGAAGAAATTCTAATATTATTGCTTATTCTATAAATGAATGGTGTTATCTTCCCAAAAATAAAATAAAAGAGGGACCAGATGATTGGGGGGGAATCTGGGTTGCTAGAACTTTGTCTAATGCAAAGACATTAAAAAAGTATTATGAAAAAAACCATTTAAAATCTGCAAGGGTATTTAAGGCAGCTCTGGATGAGATTTTACATTTTAATTCTTATCGGATTAAGACAAATAGCATAATGATGTTGGAGGAAATAAAATGGTGAATATTACTTTAAAAATAGACAAGGAAGATTTAGAAAACCATGTGAAGAGAATCTGCAGGTCTAACCTAAAAAAACCTGCTAAAATATGCACACAATGCCCTATCATCAAGCCTGTTATGGATATCATGCAGGAATATGATTGGAAATATAACCCAGAAATATTAAAGTATTATAAACACTAAAACAAATAACCCTCACTTTTTTATTCTAAATAGGTTTTTTTGATATTTCTTTTGTCTCTGACGTGATTTTATCTTTTTTATCTAATTTTTTAAGTTCTTTTTATACTTTATTTTTCTTTATAGTTATTTTTAGGAACTTTTAGAATCATCTAATTTTTGAACATTTGTCCTAACTCTCACTTTCTGCTTTATTTTTTGATTTTTTTGAATTTCAAAAGTTTATTATATCCTATAACATATAAATTAGAAAAGTTATATTAATTAATATCCTTTAATAAATTTATTATATAACATATATTTTATAGTATATTAATACGACTAAAACTTTTAATTAAAACTTAAATATTTTATTTAATTTAATAGCTAAAACTTTTAATCAAAAGTTAAATATTTTATTATAATAATACAGCTATCTTAATTTGAAAGTAGTAATAAACAAAAGCTTTATAAAGAAATAAATTTTATGTTTGTGCTGGTATAAAAAATGCTAATAAAAACGCTAATGAATTTAATTGAAACAGAATTATATGGACAAGCTGAGATGTATTATGACTTATTTAACAAAAAGGGAAAATATTTTTTGGAATTTGATTCATATGAGTGCTTAACGTATGATCTTGATTCTTTGATAGAAACTTTTAGGGAGAATTATGGAATAGACCCAAATAAAGAGAACTTAATGAAATTTGCAGAGAAATTTAAAGGAACTAATTTTATACTTCCTTTTACAATACCTAAAGGAGACTCTATTACAAGGGGTTATAAGGTTAATAAAGAAAATATATCTAGTGAAAAATTCTCAGGGTGGTATCTTATTGAGATGAAATTTAAAATGGGATATAATCCAATTCAAAAAAATTATATAGATATATTCAATTCAGGAGTTGTTGTTCCAAAATTAATTGCTGACAACTGCCATACAGGATTACTTCACTCACCACTTTGGTCTGATCCTACATCTTTTTCCGAGAGTTATGACCCAATTTCTTTTTCCATAAAGAAATATAAACCAATTCAAGAAAAGATGATGGAGTGTTCTCTAAAAATATAGTAAGCACAATAAAACACCTCAAAACTTGTTTTCTAGAAAGATTTATATAAAGGTGCGTATAAGGTACATTATACGCAGTTTTTTATATATGAATTAAGGATAATACCCCTCCGAAGGCATATTTTCAACAAAAACCCTGGCTTTTTGGGTAAAACAAGGCATTCAAACTACATTAAAAAGAGGTTAATAAATTGCTTGAAAAACTTAAGACTGAATTACAAATAAGGGGATTTAGTGAAAAAACCATTAAGGCTTATGTTTTTCATAATCAGAGATTTCTTGATTTTGTTAAAAAAGAGCCAAATGAGATTAATGAGGATGATATAAAATCTTACATGGCTTACCTGTTTGCTGAAAAGAAACAGAAGCCTACCAGCGTGAACCTTGTTTTAAGTGCCTTAAAATTCATGTATCAGGAAATCATGAAAAAAAGGATATTTGATAATATAAAAGCACCGAAAAATGAGAAAAAGCTGCCTACTGTGCTTACAAGGGATGAAATTGAAAAAATGATAAAAGCACTTAAGAATACAAAACATGGGCTTTTGATTGAGTTTATGTATTCATCCGGATTGCGGGTTTCAGAATGTGTTAGCATTAAGATAGGAGATCTTAATCTGCAGGAAAAAATGGGTTTAATTAAGAGCGGAAAAGGGAAAAAAGACAGGAATATAATACTTTCAAGGAAATTAGTTAGTGATTTAACAGAATACCTTGCTAATAGAAATGATGATAATCCATATGTTTTTCCTGTTAAAGATAAACATATAAGTGTAAGGCAAGCCCAAAATGTAGTTCATGATGCAGCAAAAAAAGCAGGAATACAAAAAAGAGTGTTTTGTCATGCATTAAGAAGCTCTTTTGCAACACATTTACTAGAGAATGGGACAGATATAAGGATTATCCAGGAGCTTTTGGGGCATTCAAACATACAAACAACTGAAAGATATACAAGAGTATCAAAAGCTCAGTTAAAAAAAGTAACAAGCCCTTTTGATACATAATTAAAATTTTTAATTCTTAATAAAACTTTTAATAAATAATTAAATCTTTTAGTCTTTAATAAGACTAATTCTTTTAATCAAAGATTAAATATTATTATCTAAAATATTATTAAAAATTATAAGCAATAATCAAAAATTATAATTAAAATTTTTTAATTAATAATTAATTGTTAAAACTTTACAATAAGAATTGTTTAATTAAACAAACCTCTTGGCCATGCTTTCATTAATGTCAACAAGATTTTCTTTTGCCTGCATATGCCTAAACTTCTGTTCAATATACAGATAAACTTCCTGGTTAACATATTTTTTTATAACTGGAATTCCCTTTTCTATCAGGTTAATTATATACTCTCTGACCATAAATTCTGTCAGGCCAATTCTTCTCGAAATAGCCTTGTATGTTATTGGCCCTTTTTCCTCAGCCATTGTGTAAAGTGCAAGGAATACTTCCTTCTCCTTTGTTGTAAGGAAAATATGATTATAAACCGGTTCTTCATTATGCTTTTTATCATCCTTTGCAACAAGGCGATTTATAAAAAGCTGCAAATCCTCTATTTTTTCATTTAATTTATCAATTTTTGAATCAACATTGCACAAATATTCATAATTAGCCTGAATTTCATTAGTATTTTCATTAATAGAACCTAAATGCTCCTCAAATTCCTCTTTTATTTTATTGAAGGCTTTTTTAAGTGTTTTATTAATTGTAAGAAGTTCTTTGGAACTATTATTCTTTTTTTCATCGAATAAATTAAACTTAATCCATATCACCCCGAATTAACTATATTTCTTAGCTTACTTAAAAACTTTTCCAAAAATAACAAATTTTAAAAACAGAAACAGAATTTTTGTTACTAAAACATAAAAAGGGATATTATGATAAGCTCAAAATCAAGCCTGGCGGTTTTACTCTCAAAATTAAGAGTTTTTGAGGCTCCAAAACTAAAAGCAGAGCAGTACACAACAGACTCAGAGATAGCAGCAGATGTTCTATGGCAAGCTTATTACTTAAGAGATATAGAAAACAAGACAATAGCTGACCTTGGAAGTGGCACAGGAATACTGGGCTTGGGTGCTTTGTTGTTGGGGGCAAAAAAGGTTTTTTTTGTTGAAAATGACAAGGATTCGATTGAGATTACCAAAGAAAATCTTGCTTTTATTGAGAAAGAAACTAAAGCAAAGCTTTCTGAGAAAGCCATATTCCTTAACCGGGACATCAATAATTTTAATGATAAAGTTGACACAGTAATTCAGAATCCCCCATTTGGCACAAAACAGGAACATGCTGATAAGGTTTTTCTTGAAAAGGCGTTTTTGCTTACTAATGTAATATACTCATTTCATAAACTTGAAACAATGGGGTTTGTAAACAGTATTTCAAAAGATAATGGTTTTGAGGTTACACACCTATGGAAATTTGACTTTCCAATAAAATCAACATACATCTTTCACAGGAAAAGAATTCAGAGAATAAAAGTTGGATGCTGGAGAATGGAAAAAATTAAATAGAAATCTTTATAAACATTATAAAAACTCTTTTTTAAGGTGTTATTATGGAAATCAATGTCATTGAAGAAAAAAAGAACAGGTTAAGCTTTGAGCTTAAGGGGCAGGGCAATACTTTCTGCAATATATTAAAAGATGAACTATGGAATGACAAGCACGTTACTGTTGCAACATATACTATAAAACATCCATTACTTGGAATTCCTTTTATGATTGTTGAGACAGATGGGCACAAAAGCCCAAAACAGGCATTGGAAAGTGCTGCTGAAAGAGTAGCTGATAAGGCAGAAAAGCTAAGGAAAGAAGCCAAGAAAGAGTTAAAATGATTAGGCCATCTGATGGCAAATTATTGATAAAACTGGCAAGAGAATCTATTTCCTCATATTTCTTACAAAAAGAGCCCAATATAAGCACTCTAAAACAGTTTTCTGACAGGCAGGGAATATTCGTAACTTTATATAAAAATGAGCAATTAAGGGGTTGTATTGGCTTTCCAGAGCCTATCTTCCCTTTGTATGAGGCAATAATAAAATCAGCAAGGTCAGCTGCTTTTGAAGACCCAAGGTTCCCACCATTGCAGAAAGAGGAACTAAAAGATATAAAAATAGAGATATCTGTTCTTACTGTTCCAAAACTTATTGAAGTGAAAAAACCAGGGGATTATCTTAAGAAAATAAAGATTGGCAAAGATGGCCTCATAATAAGGTCAAGCCTTGGCTCAGGATTATTGCTGCCGCAGGTTGCAACAGAGTATAAGTGGGGGGTTGAAGAGTTTCTTGGGCATTTGTGCGAAAAAGCCTGGCTAAAGCAGGATGCATGGAAAGATACAAATAACATGATTTACAGGTTTCAGGCGCAGATATTTAAGGAATAAACCTTCTCAAGATTAAAATGGCTTTAGATAAAATATTAAAGTTGTATAAGGAAAAAATAGAGTTTAGGCTAAAAACCTTTCTAGATGAAAAAATTTCTGAAGCAGAAAAAATATCTGATTCTTCAAGAGAGATAATGCAGTACATAAAAGAGTTTAATCTCAGGGGAGGAAAAAGAATAAGGTCAGTATTAATCATAATGGCCTATAAATCTCTTGGAGGAAAAAATGAAAATGCAATAATTGATATTGCTGTGTCAGCAGAGCTAATGCAATCATTCTTCCTGATTCATGATGATATAATTGATGATGATGACTTAAGAAGGGGTGGCCCAACCATGCATAGAATATATGCAGAAAAATACAATAGCTATGATAAACCCAAAAAATTTGGGGAAAGCATGGCAATAATAGCAGGAGATCTTTTAGCAGCTCTTGGAAATGAGATAATATCTAAATCAGATTTTGATGAGGAAAAAAAGCTAAAGCTATTACAGAAATTCAACAAGGTTGTAAAACTAACTGGCTATGGTGAAATAATTGATATTTTGTCTGGCCTAAAAACTAATGTGACAGAACAAGATATATCAAAAATGCACAAGTTAAAAACAGCTATCTACACAATAGAAGGGCCCTTGCACATGGGCGCAATAGCTGCAGGAGCATCAGATGAGCAGCTAAAAATATTAAGTGAATATGCAATTCCATTGGGCATGGCATTTCAACTAAAGGACGATATCCTGGGATTATTTGGCTCAGAGGAAAAGCTTGGCAAGCCAGCTGATTCTGATATAAAAGAGGGCAAAAAAACAATTCTTATTTTAAAGGCAATAGAAAATGCAGACAAGGAACAAAAAGAATTCATTGTAAGTGCATTAGGAAATAAAAATATAACAGAAAAAGAGCTAATAAAGCTAAGACAAATAATAAAAGAAACAGGTTCACTACCTTATTCAGAAAATCTAGCAGAAAAACTAGTAAAAAAAGCAAAGGATGCAATAAAAAATTCTGATTTTGAAAAGCATGGAAAAGATTTCTTTTTAGAAATAGCAGATTATGTAATCAAGAGAGATTACTAAAATGGAGAGAAGAAAAACAAAAGGGGTAAAGGTAGGAAAACTAAAGATTGGCAACAATGCTCCAATAACTGTCCAGTCAATGTGCACCACACATACAAGAGATGTAAATGCAACTTTAAAACAGGTTCACGAGTTAGAAGATGCTGGATGCGAGATAGTACGGGTTTCTGTTGAGGATATGAATGAGGCAAAATCACTAAAGAAAATAAAGGAAAATATAAGCATACCTCTGGTTGCAGATATACACTTTGATTACCGGCTTGCAATTGAATCAGCAAAATATGCTGACAAGCTGAGGATAAATCCTGGAAATATTGGTTCTAATGATAAAGTTAAATTGGTTGTTAAGCAGGCAAAGGATTATAACATTCCAATAAGAATTGGCGTAAATCTTGGCTCTTTAGAGAAAGAGATTATTGAGAAATTTGGCCTAACCTCAAAAGCAATGGTTGAATCTGCTCTAAAACATATAAAAATTCTTGAAGAGCTTGATTTTTATAACACAATTATTTCAATGAAATCTTCTGACATTAAAAGAACTGTTGATGCTTACAGGATGATGGCCACTAAAGTTGGTTATCCTTTTCATATAGGAATTACAGAGGCAGGAACTGCTTATACCGGAACAATAAAATCATCAATAGGAATTGGCTCTCTTCTTTTAGATGGAATCGGTGATACAATAAGGGTCTCACTTACAACTAATCCTGTTGATGAAGTCAGAGCCGGAATTGAGATTTTGAATTCCCTCAACATAAGAAAAGGCAGAACAATAATTTCATGCCCTGGCTGCGGAAGAACAGAAATAGATTTAATTGGATTAACAAAAAGTGTTGAACAGGCAACAGCAAACATAAAAAAGCCAATCAAGATAGCTGTTATGGGTTGTGCTGTCAATGGGTTAGGAGAGGCAAAAGAAGCTGATGTTGGTGTTGCTGGTGCAAAAAACTTTGGAATAATCTTCAGAAAAGGAAATGTTGTTAATAAAGTAAAGAAAGATAAGATTCTTAAAGCATTATTAGGTGAAATAGACAAACTATAGGTGGATTGTATGAAAACAACAGCAATAATACTAGCAGCAGGAAAGGCAAAAAGAATGATGGCTAATAAAAATAAACTCTTCTTAGAGCTGCGAAAACCAATTTTAATACATGCAATAGAGGCATTTGAAAACCACAAATTAATCAATGAGATAATAATTGTTGTAAACAAAAAAGATTTAGAGGTTTGCAGCAAGATTGTTGAAAAAAATATCTTTAAAAAAATCCAGAAAATCATTGTCGGAGGTGAAACAAGACAGCAGTCATCATACAATGGTGTTATGGAAGCAGATTCTGATATTATCCTTATCCATGATGGGGCAAGGCCGCTTGTAACAGAGGATTCTATAACAAACTCAATCAAGGATGCCTTAAATTATGGAGCCTCTGTTGTTGCAGTGCCTCTAAAGGAAACCATAAAAAAAGTTGATAAATGTTTTGTTAAAAATACCCTTGATAGAGATGCATTATGGATTGCCCAAACCCCACAAACATTCAAGGCAGATATTATTAAAAAGGCGCATGAAGCAGCAAAAAGAGATGGTTTTTTTGGAAAAGATGATTCTTCATTAGTTGAAAGACTAGGTTATAAGGTTAGGATATGCATGGGGCATTATGAAAATTTAAAAATAACAACACCAGATGATCTGGTAATAGCAAAGCATATATTTAAAAAAAATAATGGTGATTATTATGATTAGAGTTGGTATTGGCCAGGATTCTCATAGATTTATAAGAAAAGGCAAAAAAAGGCTTGTTCTTGGTGGTGTGATAATCCCTAATGAAAAGGGCTTAAAGGCAAATTCTGATGGTGATGTTGTTTTGCATGCTATCTTCAATGCCCTTAGCCAGGCCATTGGCAAAAGATCAATAGGGTTCTATTCTGATAAGATGTGCAGAGAAGGAATTAAAGACAGCAGAGAATACCTAAAGCTGGCATTGAAAATGGTCAAAGATGGTGGTTATAGGATAAATAATGTTGGTATGATGATTGAAGCAAAAAAACCAAAGATTGAGCCATATGTTGATGATATGAAAAAGAGCATAGCAGAGATATTAATGATAACACAAGACATGATCGGTATAACAGCAACTTCTGGCGAGGGCCTTACTGCCTTTGGCAGAGGCATTGGAATACAAGCATTTGCAATAGCAACTGTTGTTAGGTGTTAATATAATGGAACTAATCCAAAAGGCATATGCTAAAATAAACCTCTCCCTTGATATCATTAAGAGGCTCTCTTCTGGATATCATAAAATAGAATCTGTTATCCAGGAACTTGAGTTGCATGATATAATTAAACTAAAGAAAATAGAAAAAGACATAAAACTTAAGTGTAATATTAATATTTGTCCATCTAATGAAAACCTTGCTTACAAGGCAGCAGAGCTTCTTATTAAAAAGTTTAAAATAAACAGGGGTGTTGAAATAACCATTGAGAAAAATATTCCTGTTGCAGCTGGCCTAGGCGGCGGAAGCTCAGATGCAGCTGCAACATTAAAAGGTATGAATAAACTCTTTAACCTAAATTTGTCAGAAAAGGAATTAATTAAAATATCAGGTGATATTGGCGTGGATGTTGCCTTTTGCTTATTGGGTGGAACAGCATATGCAACAGGCAGGGGTAATGAATTGCGAAGGATAGGAAAGGTTCAAATGCTTTATTTTGTTTTGGCAAAGCCAAAGTTTAGTATTTTAACAAAGCATGCTTATGAAAATCTTGATTATGAAAAAACAGGCAAAGAGCTAAAAACAGCCCAGATGCTTGATGCAATCAAGGAAAAA
>JAHIFA010000112.1 GCA_018901315.1 Nanobdellota archaeon
GAAATCACCAAGCCTATAGCTTAGTGTGTAAACTGGAAACAGCACAAAAGGATTCCAAAGCAACAAAGCGCCAAAAAGAGCGATCTTGCTTTCTTTTGCATATACCAACATCACAATAATAGCAATAAGATATGTAAAACCCAAAGTGGGAAGTATTGCTATGAATGTGCCTATTGCAAAACCCAAGGCAATTGAATGAGGGGATGTTTTTATCCTTATGATTTCACTTAAATGTTCCTTTATTTTTTTTATTATCTTTTTTGTCATCTTTAATTATAACACCTCATTCTATAAATATTCTTTTATTTAAGTAAATTGAAAATGCCTCAGCACTGGCCATCCTTCTCTTAAAGGAAAAGATTGACAAAAAGGAAATAGTTCTTGAGTAAATAATCTATTTTTTTCAGAATATTCTTTGATCTGCTTTTGTTTAAAGTTTTATTTCAAAAACCTCATATACCATAGCCTGTGGCTCTTCTAAAAACCAATACTTCATCCAATTAAGGATTTGTTCTTTCTTTTTGTTTGTTTTTTCTTGGAATGGCCTATGCTTGTATATATGATATAACTCATGCTTTACATCACATCTGGTAGCATAATTTCCACCGATTCTTATTCCACATATATTCTTAGTATATTCTCTTGCTGATATCTCAGGATTATTTTTATTAAATATGCCTATGACATTTTTTAGGTTTAGCTTTTCAGACTCTTCTTTTATCACTCTTTCTAATTGCTCATTACTTTTAATTCTTTCAGAACACATTGATGCTACTCCTAGTCCAACTATTGATGTAAAATAAACTAACCCTCCGCCTGCCAGCCATGTAGCCCCAGTTTTCATATAATTAAATATTTCATTTGTGTCCATAAAAGATATAAATATGATTTGATTTATAAACTTTTCTAATTTTACTACTATTGGGTGATATTTAAACCTTTTTGCCAAATCATTAAAAAGAATTCTTGCCTGATAAGTTTTTTATCTGCTGCAATGTAATTTTCTCAGGCGTTACACTCAAGACATTGAATTCAACATTCTTTATTTTTATCTTGCTCATGCTTTTTGGATAATATATATTCAGGGCATAGCCCTGATAGCCAGCAGTCTCCATATAGCTCAAAGAAAAAGTATTTTCATTAGGCATTCCGCAATATACAAGGCCTATCCACTTCATAAAACCCGGCTTCAAGATCTTTTTCTCACCAACTGAAATTGTAATGGTCTCTTCCATAAAACATTGAACAAACAGATTATATTTATTTGTTTCTATATTATATCAATTAGATAGAAACAATTTTATATTAGAGGTTTTTAATTATACTCAATATGACAGAGAAAAAGCTATCAATTGAGGATATGGCCGTTTTCTGCAAGAAGAAGGGCCTTGTATTTCCTTCTGGAGAGATTTATGGAGGCCTGGCTGGATTCTTTGATTTTGGGCCGAATTGCGTTGAAATAAATAACAATATCAAAATGGAATGGTGGAAATTCCATGTGCAGGAGAGAGAGGATGTAGTAGGCATTGACGGAAGCATTATAACAAATCCAATGGTTTGGGAGGCTTCCGGCCATGTCAAAAACTTTAATGATATTCATGTAAAATGCAAAAAATGCAAAAAGCCAAACAAGATAGACAAGAGTGAAATAGGAAAGGCAAGGTGCGAATGCGGCGGCGAGTATGAGATTATAGGCGACCTTAACCTTATGTTCAAAACCAATGTTGGGCCAGTAGAGGGCAGCACAGCTTACTTAAGGCCAGAGACAGCCCAGTTAATCTTTGCAAATTTCAAATTAGTTGCAGAGAACTCAAGATTAAAATTGCCTTTTGGAATTGCACAAATTGGCAAGGCATTCAGAAATGAAATATCACCAAGGGATTTTTTATTCAGATGCCGTGAGTTTGAACAGATGGAAATAGAATATTTTGTTCATCCAGATAATACAAAAAAATGCCCTTTCATAAAAGATGTTCTAAAGCACGAGATAAATGTTCTTTCAGAGGAAATGCAGAAGAAAAATCAAAATCCTAAAAAGATGACAATAGAACAGGCATTAAAAAACAAGATAATAAACACAGAATGGCTTGCATACTGGCTTGCAACAGAATATAAATGGTTTATCAGCCTCGGGGCAAATCCAGATAATTTCAGGATAAGGCAGCATCTTAAAGAAGAGCTTGCACATTATTCATCTGATTGCTGGGATCTTGAATATAATTTTCCATTTGGATGGAAGGAGCTTGAGGGAATAGCAGACAGAAGTGATTTTGACTTGCAGCAGCACATAAAGCACTCAAAAAAAGATTTAAGCATATTTGACCAGGACACAAACAAGAAAATTGTTCCGCATGTTGTTGCAGAGCCAAGCCTTGGTGTCGGGCGTGCATTCCTTGTGTTTATGTTTGATGCTTATAATGATGACAAAGATAGAGGAAATATTGTTTTAAAGCTTGATCCTAAATTATCTCCAATAAAAGCAGGCATTTTTCCTTTAATGGGCAAGCCAGAGCTTGAGAAATTTGCAAAAGAGATTCATACAAACCTAAAAAAATATTTCAATATAAGCTATGACCGCTCTGGCTCAATCGGAAGAAGATATGCACGGGCTGATGAGATAGGAACCCCTTTCTGCATTACAGTTGACTTTGACTCATTAAAAGATAAATCAGTTACAATCAGGGACAGGGATACAACAAAACAAACCAGAGTAAAAACAGCTGAGCTAAAAGATATTCTAAGAAAACTTATAGATAAAGAGATTAAATTTAGGGATTTGAAATAAAAAGCTTTTTAAATCATCTGCGTTTTCTTTAAATAAAACATAGAAGGTGTAATAAATGGCAATAAAAGATTTAGAAATAAAACAAGGAAATGTTGACCTCACAGCAGAGGTCGTTGAAATAGGAGAAGTAAGGGAATTTAACAAGTTTGGAAAGACCGGAAGGGTTGCAACTGCAAAACTCAAGGATGAGACCGGAGAAATAAATTTGAGCTTGTGGAACGAAGATATCGATAAGATTAAAGTCGGGGACACAGTCCAGATTAAGAATGGTTTTGTCAATGAATGGCAGGGCACACCTCAGCTAACCACAGGAAGACAGGGCACTTTAGAGGTTGTTGAAAGTGGAGCTGAATCAGCAGAAGAAAAAGCTGAAGAAGCAGCAGAATCAATAGAAGAACCTGCTGAGGAATCTTCAGAAGAAGCTGAAAAAAAGGAAGAAGCAGAAGAGCCAGAAGAAGTCAAGGAAGAATTAGTTGAAGAAGCACTAGAAGAACCTGAAGAAGAAGAACCTGCTGAAAAGCCAAAAAAAGTTAAAAAAGAAAAAGTTAAATAAACTTTTCATATTTTTTCTTTTAATATTATGGGGCGGTAGCTCAGCCTGGGAGAGCACATGACTGAAGATCATGTTGTCCGGGATTCAAATTCCCGTCGCCCCATCATTCTAAATAGAAAACTTAATTAATAAACACATTTTAATTAATTCTATGGAAAAGAAAGAATCCATCTTTGTTATATGCGCTCACTCTGATGACCAGATACTCGGGCCAGGAGGAACACTGGCCAAATATGCCAAAGAAGGAAAAGAAATCTTTACAATCATTTTCTCATATGGTGAAACCTCTCATCTCTGGCTTAAAAAAAGGGTTAGTGTTGAGATACGAGTCAAAGAAGCACAGGCAGCTGACGAAGTAATTGGCGGCTCTGGCGTTGTTTTCTTCGGCATTAAAGAAGGAAAATTTTTTGAAGAAGTTGAGAACAAAGATCTTAAGGACAGGATAAAAAAACTATTAGATGAAAAAAAGCCTTCAAGAATATTTACCCATGTGCCTGATGATGTGCATGAAGACCACAGGGCAGTTTATAAGATTGTAAATGAAATTCTTGATGAGATTAATTATAAAGGAGACCTTCTTGGGTTTGAGGTATGGAATGCAGTTGACCTCAAAAAAAGGCATCTTCCCAAAGTTTACATTGATATAAGTGATACATTTAAGATAAAACTCAAAGCACTTCACTGCTTTAAGAGCCAAATTTTTGCAATGCTGCCTCCATACTTAGGGGTTTATATAAAGGCATTTATGAATGGGTTAAAAAACGACTGCAAATATGCAGAGAAGTTTTATAAGATAAAATGAAAAAAAAGCTTTTGATAGCAACAGATTCTTTTCTTCCAAGATGGGATGGTATTGCAAGGTTTCTCAATGAAATCCTGCCTAAGCTTTCAGCTGATTATGATATCACTGTTATTGCACCAAGATTTAATGGCCAACTGGCAGAGTTCAAAGATATTAGCATTATCAGGATACCACTTTCAAGAATCCGTGTTGGGGATTATACCCCTGCTAAATTTTGCATTAGAAAAGTTATAAAAGCTGTTAAGCAAGCAGATATAGTGTGGACCCAGACAATAGGTCCAATAGGTGCTCCTGCGATACTAGCCGCAAGATTTTTTAGAAAACCCCTTGCTGTATACATACACTCTATTGAATGGGAGCTATTCTCAAAGAGTATCTCACGAAAAAATCCATTTAGGAATTCAATAAGCCTCTTTACAAAGGCAGCTGCAAGATGCCTATACAATAAATGCAGCCTGCTGATAGTTCCTTCAGTGGAGGTTGCAGAGATACTGAACTGGCATAATATAAGAACAAAGAAAAGAGTTGTTCATCTGGGAGCAGACACATCTAAATTTAGGCCGGCAGATAATAAAAAAGCTGCAAAGAAAAAAATAGGAATTAATCCAGAGCACGTAGTCATTGGATTCAGCGGCAGAATTGGACGCGAGAAAGATCTTGTAACACTCTACAGGGCTTTTCTTAGGTTGAGGAAATCATATGACAAACTTGTTTTGTTGATCATAGGAAAAGGAGTTAAGGAACTGAGAATAATGCTTGAGTCAAAAAAAGATATTATTGTTATTGAATCTGTTGATAACATTGTTCCATATTTGCAGGCAATGGATATATATGTGATGCCATCATTAACAGAGACATCCTCACTATCAACAATGGAGGCAATGTCATGTAGTATTGCAGTTGTTTCAACACCTGTCGGCTATATTAAGGATTATATAAAAAACAGCTATAACGGCCTTTTCTTTAATAAGCAAAACCCTTACGAACTATCCAAAAAACTGGCTGTTCTGCTGGATGACGAGAAACTTAGGGTAAAAATAGGGGAAAACGCAAGAAAGACAATTATAGAATTTTATAACTGGAATAAAACAACCGAAGGGATAGAGGAAGCGCTAAGGGAGGTTATATCTTCAGACTGATAACATTGCTTACCCCATTAGCACCCATTGAAACACCATAAAGCGTGTCTGCTTCTGTTATTATGCTGTCATTGTGCGATATTACAACATACTGTGCATTTTCAGAATACTTCATGATAAGTTTTGCAAGCTTTTCTGAATTATGCTTATCAAGTGCAGCATCAACCTCATCAAGCACATAGAATAATGCTGGCTTGTAATCCTGGATTGAAAATATGAATGCCAGTGCTGTAAGGCTTTTCTCTCCCCCTGATAATGAATGTATGTCCATGAACTTCTTTCCTGTGATTTTAACCTTGATTCTTAGACCCCCTTCAAATGGCTCTTTCTCATTTTCCAAAACAATTGATGCAGCCCCTTTTGATGTAAGCTTGGAAAAGATATTTTTAAAGTTATCATTAATTGCATTAAAGGTAACCATAAAAAGCTCTTTTTTCTTGTTTTCAACCTCATCTATCATTGCAATAACATCTTTTTTCTCTGATGCAAGCACTTCTTTTTTCTCAAGCAATTTTTTATATTCTTTCTCTATATTGTCATAAACTTCCAAGGCCCTCATGTTTACAGCACCAAATTCTCCGATAAGCGCTTCAAACCTGTTTATTTCCCTCTTTAGAGATTCCTCGCTTTTTTCTTCCAGCAGTTCAACATCCTCATACTGCTCAAATTCTTTTTTCAATCCTGCAAGTTCTGCCTTAACCTCAACATTTTTCATCGAGAGATTGTTCATACTTGTTTCAGTGCCCCTGTTTTGATCCTCTTTGTTCATTATCTCATTTTCACTCTTAAGGATTTCACTATTGATATTATCCCTTTTCCTGAACAATTCCTTAAACTTTGTTCTGAATTCTTTCTGGATTTCCTCTTTTTTAACCAGCTCTTCTTTCTGTTTTTTTATCCTTTCTTTTATCTGCCCGAGCTCTGCTGAGAAATCCTTTTTTTCCTTTTCCTGCTCTTTGAGTATCTTTCCTATATTTTCTTCATCCCTTTTCAATATGTCATTTATCTGCATGTTAATGCTGCTTACCTTTGAGTCAATCTCAAGAATCTCATTCTTTATTTCCTGCTTTTTATCTTCAAATGTGTTAAGCTCAGCAAGCAGTGTTGGGTTTCTCAATCCGCTGATTTTTATTCTCAGCTCCTGTTTTTTTGTTTTTATTGATGCCAGCTTTTTGTTGTTTTCCTCTATATGCTTTTCTGTGCCAGCTATCTGCTTATCAATTTCTTTCAGGTTCTCTTTTAAGTTATTCTTTTGCTTTCCTGAGGCTTCTGTGTCTCCTGTTTCAAGATGGAGGCTTTTTTCCAGCTTTATTATCTCTCCTTCAAGAGATGATTTTTCATTTCTTAATTTGATTATATTTTCCTCGACTTCTGACCTGCGGCGATGGAGAATGTCAAAAACCTCCTGAAGCTCATTCACTTTTTTCTCGCACTCCTGAAGATCTTTTGTAAAATCTTCCTGCTGGAAGCTTACTCTTGACTTTTTTCTGTAACCGCCCTGCATTGAGCCGCTTGTTTCAATCAAATCTCCTTCAAGGGTGACCATCCTGTAGCTCCCTATTCCAACTCGCCTGGCAACATTGATGTTGTCAACAACTATTGTTTTTCCAAAGACATAAGAGAATGCTTTTTTGAATTTGCTGTCAAACGAAACAAGCTCTATTGCTAGATTGTGGACTCCATTTGAAGACAATACTTTTTTTACTTCATTATCTGGTGTTGCCCCTTTTATCTTGTTTAATGGCAGAAAATTTGCAACTCCCAGACTGTTATTTTTAAGGTATTTTATGCATGTTTCAGCAACCTTATCATCCTCAACTATGATGCTCTGTATTCTTGAGCCAGCTGCAACCTCTAAAGCC
>JAHIFA010000113.1 GCA_018901315.1 Nanobdellota archaeon
ACCAGCATCTAAAGATGCTGGTTTGACGGAGTTTTCTTTTGACAATGGATTTTTAGGATGCCAGAAATGCTCATCCTCATACTAAAGTAAGAGGTTTTCGCAAGCATTTCTGTGCATAATATGAATCCAAAAGTTATTTATATGAATTAAGGGTTTTAGATTATTTTATGAAAACAAAAAAAGAGGCGATACTGCTTGTTTTATTATGTACCTTCCTTACTGCAGCAGGCCAGATATTTCTTAAGATTGGCTCAGGGAACTTAAGTTTCAGTATTTTAAATCTATTAGGCAATTTACCATTGATAACTGGGTTTGTCCTTTATTTCCTGGGTGCTGTAATTTTAGTTATTGCATTAAAGCATGGAGAGCTTTCTGTGCTTTACCCTATTATTGCAACATCATTTGTCTGGGTAAGCTTTTTATCCATAATATTTCTTAATGAAATTATGAATTCATGGAAATGGGCAGGCGTTATAACAATAATAATTGGTATTAGCCTAATAGGAAGGGGTGCAGGCTGAAATGGCAACACAACTATGGGCAATAACAACTGTTTTGTTTGGAACAATTATAGGCAGTTTTGGAGCACTTTATTTTAAGATAGGCTCTGAAACAATTTCAATAGATGTTAAAAAACTAATAAAAAATCATAAGCTGATTTTAGGGTTTGTATTTTATGGCATTTCATCTATATTTTTCATAATAGCATTAACTGGTGGAGAGCTTTCTGTGCTTTACCCTTTATGCGCAGCCTCTTATATATGGGTCTGCCTGTTGTCAATGAAATTCCTGAACGAAAAAATGAACAAATTAAAATGGCTTGGCATAATAACAATAATAATAGGAATAACATTTATTGGGTTTGGTAGGTAATATGGCAAAAACAATTGTGATATCATTGGGTGGCTCTATAATTGTGCCTGATAAAATAAATATTAAATTTCTGAAAGGATTCAAAAAATTAATAACAGATTTTGTTGAAAAAGAAAATAAGGCAATAATTGTATGCGGCGGGGGAAACACTGCAAGAAAATACCAATCAGCTGCAGGAAAGATAAGCAACTTAAGGAATGATGACCTTGACTGGATGGGAATCCATACTACAAGGCTAAATGCCCAACTCGTAAAAACCTTGTTTTTAGGAGATGTCCATGAGTTTGTAATACACGATCCAAATGATAAAATCGAGTTTAAGGAACATGTTCTGATTGCAGCTGGATGGAAGCCGGGATGGAGCACTGATTATGATGCTATAAGGCTTGCAAATAATTTTAATGTTAAAACAGTTATAAACATAAGCGATGTTCCATATGTTTATGACAAATCTCCAAAAAATAATGGTGATGCAAAGCCAATAAAAAAAATGTCATGGAAAGAGTTAAGAAAACTTGTTGGAGATAAGTGGGATCCCGGCCTTAATGTTCCTTTTGACCCGATTGCTGCAAAAGAGGGAGAAAAGCTCGGCATAAAAGTTATAGTAATAGGAACTGATTTAATAAATATTAAAAACTGCATGGAAGGAAAAGAATTTGATGGGACTGTTATCAATTAATTAGAATAATCTTGTTTTATTTTTTTCCAGGTCAAGAAGCCTTTGCCACTGGTCATCTGTATGAGCCTGCACATCTTTTATTTCTTCTTCTGTCATATGCTTAAACCTGCCCTGGGTCTTAAGGTAATCTTTGACAGGAATCTTGTTTGCAGGCTTTTTTGAGATTGTTAATATTCCTTTTTCAATCTCGTAAAGAGGGACTATATTTGACTGAAAAGCGAGTTTTCCAATTTCTATTGTCGCATTATTAAGAAACTTCCAGCCTGTTGGGCATGGAACATAAACCTCTATGTAAGCAGGCCCGTTAAATGCAAGGCCTTTTTTAACCTTATTAATAAAATCCAAGGGAAATGCTATGTTAGCTGTCGCAACATAAGCGCCGTGAGCTGCCATTATAAATGACATTGGCTTCTTGAATTCTGTTTTTCCATGTATTAATTTTCCTGCCGGGCTTGTTGTTGTTGAGGCATATTTTGGTGTTGCTCCTGAGCGCTGTATGCCTGTGTTCATGTAAGCTGCGTTATCAAAGCAGATATAGCAAAAGTTTTGGCCTCTCTCAACTGCTCCTGACAATGCCTGAAAGCCAATATCAAATGTTCCTCCATCACCACCAAACACTAAAAGATTTGTGTCTTTTCTCTTGCCTAATGTTTTTAAAGCCCTGTCAATGCCAGAGGCAATTGCTGCTGCATTTTCAAAGGCGCCGTGTATCCATGGAATTTTCCATGATGTTTCCGGGTAGGGTGTGCTGAATACTTCCAAGCAGCTTGTTGCATTGACAACTATTGTGTTTTTGCCAGCTGCTTTTAGTGCATGCCTTGCTGCTAAAGCAACTCCGCATCCTGCGCAGGCCCTGTGGCCTGATGCAAAAAGTTCCTCTGTTGAGATTCCTGCAATTGTTTTTTCCATTTTATTCAATCTTTTTTTCCAAGTTTTCTTTTATTTTAAAGCCATTTCCATCCCAATAGTCATGGCCAGAGCCGTGAAAGTCAACCTTAGTCCTGTTCTTTGTTTTACATCCAGGGCATATAACTGTCTTGTAATGATGCTCTGATTCAAACTCTGAATTCCATGTTTTTCCTTTAAGCTTGTCTCCGCAATACAAACATGTTTTTTTTGTATCTATTTCTTTTATTAAATGATGTGCTGCTGTCATTTCTATCCTCCTAAAAATAAAAAACTAGAGCAACCACTCAATGTCACTGCTGTTCTCTATTTTGTTAAAAGCTGTTTTAATATGGCTAAGGGTAATGTCCCTGCCGCCAAGGCCAGCAATAAAGCCTTTTATTATTGGTTTTTTCTTTTGATTGTAAAATGCCGACCTTAATTCAGTGTATAATGCGCCTTCATTTCCTAATGATATATTGCGGTCAATAACTGCAATTCCTTTTAGGTTTTTGCAGCAGTTTATTATTTTTTGTTTTGGGAAAGGCCTGAATGATTTTATCTTTATTAATCCAACTTTTCTGCCCTGTTTTCTCAGCTCATCAACAACAACTCTTGTTGTGCCGCATACAGTGCCCATTGCTGCAACAGCATAGTCTGCATCATCAATTTTATAAATCTCTATTAAGCCATCTCCATAAGACCTGCTGAAAGATTTTTTAAAATCATTATTAGTATTTTTGATTACCTCAATTGAGTTCAGCATTGCCTCATGCGTTTCTTTTCTGAACTCCATGTAAGTGTTTGGGAATCCTATTGGTCCCATTGTGATTGGTTTTTTTGTATCTAATTTGAATAAAGGATTATATTTGGGAAGGAATTTATCAACCTCCTTTTTCTCAGGAATATCAACAGGTTCATATACATGGCTTAAGGTAAAACCATCCAAGCAGACCATTACCGGCAATAAAATTTTTCTGTTTTCTGCTATTTTATATGCCTGGATTACTGTGTCAAGCGCTTCCTGCGCTGATTCAACATAAAGCTGTATCCATCCAGAATCGCGTTCTGATATTGAATCCTGATGGTCATTCCAGATGTTTATTGGAGCACTTAATGCACGGTTCGCAACAGCCATTACAACAGGAAGCCTCATTCCTGAAACTACAAAAAGAATTTCATGCATTAATGCCAGGCCCTGCGAAGCTGTTGCTGTAAATGTCCTTACACCCATTGCTTCTGCACCTAAGGCTGCTGAGATTGCACTATGCTCTGACTCTGCATGAATCATCTCTGATTTAAGCAGGCCATCATTTATGTAATCTGCAAGGCGCTCTACTATGTGCGTATCCACTGGTTAAGTATTTACTTAAACCAACTGTGGTGTTATAGGGTACATAGGAATTACCCCTGGCTCACATAGCTTAACACCTAAAGCAACGGCGGTACTTGCCTCAATTACTTTTTTCATTTTTGACTTTTTTACTCACCTCAATTTTTAACTAGTTTAATCAAGATTGTATTTATATTTTACTTTTCCTCTTTCACCATTTTTATTGCCTTAACAGGACATTCATTTGCGCAGATTCCACAGCCCTTACAATAATCATAGTTTACCTCAAAGTTTTCATTAATTGCATTATCAGGGCAGAACTGCCAGCAGGTTCCGCATTTTATGCATTTTTTATGATCTATAATCGGCCTGAAAGAGCGCCAGCCACCTGTCTTGTTTTTTATTGTCGAGCCCGGCTCATCTATTACTGCTCCCACACTAATTTTTGGTTTTGTCATTTTGTCTGATTATAAACAGCTGTTATTACCTCTTTGTTAAGCTCAGCTATTTTCTTTCCTTTTGTTTCTAAAAATGTTTCATCAATTGCTTTTGTTAATGATTTTAATGAGATTTCTTTTGTTATTTTTGAGAATGCGCCAAGCATTGGCGTGTTTACAATAGGCTTTCCAAAAATCTTCAATGCAATTGAGGTTGCATCAACAGTATGAGTATTAAAATTTCCTTTTATTTTTAAATCGGCAGTCTTTTTGTTTGTATTAATTATTAATGTGCCTTTTTCCTTTAAGCCAGATGTTACATCAACTGTTTCAAGCAAAGAGGCATCTAAAACAATAACAATATCTGGATTATATACCTGGCTCCTTATGTTTATTTTTTCATCAGAAATCCTTGCAAATGCCTGGACAGGTGCTCCTGATCTTTCAACACCAAACATTGGGAATGTCTGGCTCTGCTTGTTGTCATAAAAAGCTGCTATTGCCATTATCTGGCCTGTTGTAACAGCTCCCTGGCCACCCCTTCCGTGAATTCTTATTTCTATCATCCTCTTTCTAAAATTTGAAGTTATTGAAACTATTTATATCTTTTTGTTTTGGTTTAAGAAGGATTTAATATCTTAAAAAGGTTTATAAAGCCATAATCTAACCTTAGTTTATGAAATGCGAAATATGCAAGAAGAAGATTGAAGAGACTTTTTTGAAAAAGGTGTTAGGCACTTATGTAAAGGATGAAAAAGGCAAAAAGCATGCTGTATGTTTTGAGTGCCAGAAAAAGTTTTCAAATAAGGAAGAGCTCCTAAAACATATTTAATTATGTAATTGCCTCGGTAGCTTAGCTAGCCAGAGCAGCAGACTCGTAATCTGCAGGTCGGGGGTGCAAATCCCTCTCGAGGCTTTTATTATTAAGTTTAACAACAAAGGAGAAATTATTTGCTCTATTTAAAGAAATAAACCAATAAAAAAGTTATTGCTACTAAGCTAATTAAAATTATACCTTTATTATTTTTCATATCAAGACCATCATAAGATATTCTTCCTGTGATTTTATTCAAATCCCTGCTATTTTTATCAGCTTCTCTATCAACTGAGGAATTTAATATGATCCCTGATAAAACCTCTTGTTGCACAAAACTAGTTTTATCTTCTTCATCTTTTATAGTTGTCTCCTCTTCTATTAGTGATTCTTTTTTCTTTTTAGTTTCAATTTTTTTTGGTGGTATGTAATTACATGATTGTGTTTCTGTTGGCTTTCCAGCTGTTGTTCTGCAATTATTTTTATCAGTACATGTTCTTGTTTGTGTTCCTTCTTTTGAGCATTTTGACCATTTTGTGCATTGCCAGTCTGGAATACATCTAAGGCTACTGCCTCCACCACCACCTCCAGAAGAGCTTGCAACATGTTTTTCTGGGGTTTTTGAAATATTGCATATTGAATTAGTAATGTTCTGTGATAAAGGTTCAGTGCAGTACTCATATTTAGATGTTTCATTTCTGATTTGTTGCATATATCCATCAGAAACACATTCATCATCTTCCCAGTCTGTGTAATCGCATGAGCATGTTGAGTCTTGTTCTGTCTCATTGTATTCTGTTCCGCAGTAATCATAGTTCCATGTGTATGTTACTTCTGCAAAACCATCATCAATGCAGATTCTTGATGCTTCATAGGATTCACAATCACATATTGGATCAAGGATTTCCTGTTCAAGAGAATCTGTGCAATAATCATATCCAGAAGTTTCAGTTATTATCTGCCTCATTGTACCATTTGATACACATTTCACATTTGTCCAGTCTGTGTATTGACATAAGCAGTTTTGATCCTCTACTATATCTGTGTATTGTTCTCCACAGAATTCATAGTTCCAATCATAAGTCACATTAGCAAATCCATCT
>JAHIFA010000114.1 GCA_018901315.1 Nanobdellota archaeon
AAAAAGGGCCGAAACTGCAGGAATTAAGGCAATAATCAGTAATGGCATTAATTACAAAAGCAACAGAAAAACCTTAGAGTTAAGCAGAAAATACAAGATTGTAAAGCCAGCCCTTGGCCTGTATCCAGATGACACAATCAAGCTAACAGAAGAACAAATAAAAGATGAACTGAATTTTATTGAAAAAAACAAGGATAAGATAATTGCAATTGGCGAGGTTGGCCTTGATTACAAATACTGCAAAAAAAAGCAGGAGCAAGAGCTTCAAAAAGAGATTTTCCTGAAAATAATCAATCTATCTAAAAAAATAAACAAGCCAATAATTGTCCATTCAAGAAAAGCAGAATCTGATGTTATTGATATACTAAAAAATTCAGATGCAAAAAAGGTAATGCTCCACTGCTTTAGCGGAAAACTCAAATTAATAAAAAGGGCAGCAGAACTTGGTTATTATTTTTCCATTCCGACTAATATAACACACTCACAGCATTTTCAGAAACTGGCAGAACTTGCTGACATAAACAAGCTTTTGACAGAAACAGATGCCCCATATTTAAGTCCATACAAAAACAGGAGAAATGAGCCCTCTTTCATAATAGAAGCAATAAAAAAAATTGCAGAAATAAAAAATATAAGCATAAATGAGACTGCAAACAATATTTTCATGAATTATCAGAAAGTTTTTTGCAATTAATAAATTTTAAAATACACTCTTTAAAAAGCGAAAGTTTTATATATCACTCAATCCCTGATATTGCATAATGGTAGAGCAATCTGTATTTAGAGGAACAATAGACTTTTTGGGAAAACTTGGAATCTATGATGTTATTCTACCTTTCTTATTAGTCTTTACAATTGTCTTTGCAATCCTTGAAAAAACAAAGATTTTTGGCATGGAAGAGATAGAGGGAAAAAAATACCCAAGAAAGAACCTTGATGCAATGGTTGCATTTGTTATTGCATTTTTTGTTATTGCATCATCAAAGCTTGTTGAGTTAATAACACAGGTTTCATCTCAGGTTGTAATATTGCTTTTACTGTCTATTCTTTTCCTGATGTTAGTTGGTTCATTTCATAAGGAAACTCAAGAGGGTTTTTTCTTGTCAGGAGGATGGAATGTAACATTTATGGTGATTATGTTTGTTGGAATAATAGCAATATTCCTTAATGCAATTAAAACAGAGGAAGAACAGTCTTGGCTCAGCTTTATTATGGATTTCATAAGCACAAAATGGAATACAGACTGGGTTGCATCATTAATACTTATTGGTGTTATTATTGGCTTCATGGCCTATGTCATGGGTGGTAGCGGCCCTAAAAAAGAAAAGAAAACAGAGTAAAAATATTATTAAAAAAGGAGGATGAAAAATGACTAATTTTACTGAACTTTTTCAGGTAATGGAAAGTTGGGGCATGCTTGATGTGATGCTTCCATTTTTATTGATATTTACAATTGTTTTTGCAGTCCTTCAGAAAGCAAAAATATTTGGAGAGGACAGCAAAAGGTTTAATGTTATTATTGCCTTAGTATTGGGAATGGTTGTTGTTATCCCTCATATTATGGGCACTTATCCAGACGGCCAGGATGCTGTTCTTATAATTAACAATGTATTGCCAAATGTTGCATTAGTGCTTATAGCAATTATTATGGTCTTGCTATTGTCCGGTGTTTTTGGATATGAGGCTAAAGGTGCTGGCGGCGCAATATTAATTCCTGCTTTTGCAGTCATAATATGGATATTTGGAATTTCAGCAGGATGGTGGGCAAATTTTAGCTGGTTTAATATTGACCCAGACACAATGGCTATTATTTTGGTACTATTGGTATTTGGTATAATCATTACAATTGTTACATCTGGTGGGGAAACTTTTAAACCTCTTAAGGGTCTTATAGATATCTTTAAAGGAAATAAATAAAAAATGGCCACTTTTTTAGATATAGGATTATTGGAACATTTTAATATAGTAATATACTTAGTGTTTATCTTTGTTTTGTTGTATGCTATATTATCCATCACTAAAATATTGGGTGAGAACAAAAACCTTAATGCAATGCTTGCACTCGCACTTGCTTTTATACTTGCTTTGTCAGGGCCGACAAGAGAACTAATCAAATTTGTAACACCAACTTTTTTTGTCTTTATATTCTTTGCATTCTTTACAATCTTAATTTATAAGTTTATGGGGGCATCAGATACTGATGTAAGTGCAATTATGGGCACTAAATCAGGCACAAGGACTTTTATACTTATCATAGTTTTAATAATTATCCTCACTTCATTAGGTAAGATATTCTTTACAGAGCCAGTAACATCAAATGTTAATGAAACAACAGCTGCAAATGCATCATCTGTTGGCACTAAAGGAGAATCTGCATTAACTGCAACATTAACACATCCAAAGGTTTTGGGTCTTGCTTTAATACTGAT
>JAHIFA010000115.1 GCA_018901315.1 Nanobdellota archaeon
AAAATGGCTAAAAAGAAAAACCAAAAAAAGAAAAAAATAATGAAGAGCATTAAATCAAGGGCAAAACCCATAAAGAAATTAATAGCTCCTCTTTATAAAAAACCAAAAAGCAGTGAAGCAAATTTTTTCATAGCAGTCCTTATTGTTTTGATTATCCTTTTCTTTGCTTCATCTTTCTACAACAATTACAAAATAAACTCAGAAGCAGAAAAAATCATTGATTCCCTTGTTATCGGAGATGAGGTTGACGAGCAGGCATTGAACAGATTTATGAGCAAAGACTATGATGAGCTTAAGAAAGAGCTAGGAATAACAAAGGATTTCATTGTTCATTTCGAGGACGAGAATGAAAACCCCATAGAAATCAATGGAATGTATGGCTTTGGATATGAAAAATAATAGATTTCTTTTATAGCTCAACTTTCATCATGTTTATTTCTTTTATCAGGTTAATATAACCCTCAACAACCCTCTTATTTTTTATCTTGTTTATCTTATCGCTAACATTTTGAAGAAACTTTGCTATCTTTTTCTTGTCTTCATCCTGATTCTGCATAACAACATTAACATAGCTGTCTAAAACAGATGTTCCATCAAATTTTATGTTAATGTTCTTCTCCATTTTTTTGAACTCATTGAAAATATGCTCTGCAACCATTTCAGGATAGTCTATTACAGTATGCCTCATTATCTGCTTGTCAGCGCCGTCATTAAAGTCAATTGCTAATTCAACAGAGTAGTCTCTTGCAGAGAAAGAACTAACCTTAATTTTTTTTATTTTAACATTGATTATTTTCATCTTTATGATGCTCTATATATTTTGGCTTAGCTGTTTATCTCAACAAACCTTGCTACAGACCTGTCATATGTTTTTTCAATCTCATCTGGGAAGCAGCATGCCGGAAGCTCATCTCTGCTGAGATGATACTTTATGCACTCGCAGCACTTTCCTTTTCTTTCACAGGGCTCATAACTGCAGTTGCACTTAGCTAGATTTTTCGGTTTGTTGCATTCCATATCCTTCTTTTAGTTAAAGGAATTTATATATTTTGCTTTATTTATCCTTCCTGCTCTAGTAGCTCTTTAAGCTGTTCAAGCTTTTCCTCTATATCTTTTATTAGCTCTTCTTTATCCCTTGTTGTTAGCTCCTCTTTTTTATCTTCAATAGCTATTGTTCCTTTGCTTACAAATTCAACAACACCCTCATCTGTCTCAAATGATATAACATCATTTGTTTCTGCATCAACAAAAACCGTGTTTGATATTCCTGCAAAATCAGCAGGTGTAATTGAAAGCATCCAGTAGAGCTTTGTGTTTATTACATAAGGCCTGGGCTCAATTATCTTAAATTCACCCCAGTCTATTGTTGGGAATCTTTTCCTCACATAGTCAATAACCCTAACCGGCCCTGTTAATGTCTTGTCCTCATCCATCTCAAGCATGTCAATCCGGCCAGTTACTGCATCAACAACAAAGACCTTAAAAACACCATAGCTTTCCCCATAAGGCTCTGCAGCTATAATCCACTTAAGGCCGTCGTTGGTTGGCATTAGGAATGGCTGCCTGTTTCCTTGGCCATAAACATCAGCAATCTCTATCTGGTCTTTGTGGAAGAACCATGCATTAAAAACACCAAGGTGATACTGGTATGATTCAACATATAATCTTGCAAGCGCCTCTGGGTAAGCCCTGTTATTTTTAAGATAATCAATATACTCTATCTCATCAGGCAGATACTTGTTTATTTTCCCTGCAGAATCAACAACATAAACCCCATCAAAATAAGGCATCATGACAGGAAACCTAAAGTGATATTTTATTATAGGCACTATTGTCAGAATATCTTCATCTTTTATTATATAATATATCTCGCCAACGTCCATGAAATAGGTTTCCTTATAGAGCTTCCAGTAGATATTGTCTGATATACCTATATCCTCTCCTATCTTTAATTCCTTGCTTATCATCTTTGTCTGCCTGTTGCTCTTTTCTGCATTGACAGTCATTAGGCCCTGAACCTTCTGCGTAAAATAAAGTATAAATCCATCAGGCACTCTTGGGGTTGTCCATACCAGGCTATTGTTCATGTTGACAAAGTCAAAATCACCTAGGCGTTCTCTTGATTTCTGAAGGCTGTCCTTTGCATATCTTTCAGCAACTGCAAGCGGAACAATCCTGACCTGCGATGAGTCAGGAAGCTCATTTATAATATGATATTCTGTTTCACTTACAATATATCTCTCGACAATGACCTCATTTAATGAAAATGCTATGAAGAAAATAAATGCAATAATCATCAAGCCATAACCAAGATTATCCTTTTTTTTCATAAAAGCAAATGCACAAAATAATGCAAACAATATTGTTAATATAATACTTGGATGAGTGTAAAGGCCCATGACAAACGGATGAAACCATGGCCTGAAAAAATACAAAATAAAGACTAATACAACAATTGTTATCAATGAGCCAATTTTTGTAAAAGGTTTTTTGACATCAATTATTTTTCCCTTATGAGAAAAGCCTTTTTTCTCTATTAGGTAACTGATAAGGCCACCTATTATAACCCAAAATAAAATATTGCCAAAAAACAAGCCTAAAACTACCCCTGTTAATATTCCAATTGTCAGAAAAGGATTTCTCTTTTTCCTTAAAAACATATTGTCACCTCAATATCTATAATTCTGCATATTTCCTTCAGTTGAATGCCTTGAATGAATATGTTGCCCTCTAACTGTTCCTTCTTCTTTTAATTTGCTCTCAATATTATCTTTTTTAGGCTGTTTGTTAGTGCTTGACCCTATTTTAAATTCATGCCTTGATTCATAGATTTTAGGCAAGATTCCACAAAAGTAATCTGGTCTATAATAGCCTATTCCTCCATAGTTAAAACTCATAATAACCACCCAATTATTGTCTTAGAAAAGCAATTATTTAAATCTATTGTTTTATTGAGCTGTTAACTCTTTTAGATATGAATAAATAAATTATTGAAAGTTGTTTTTACTTCAGATTAAAAATCTCTTGCGACTTGGCAGAATTAAAATTAGGTAGGGATATCAGCAGATAGCTAGGGTTAATTAGATTAGGTAGTGTTAGTTACAATTATTTTCAAGGATCAAAAGTAGAAGGGGGACAATTTTATTTGAATGGCGAGAAAACTATTCTGATTCTTGTTTTCGGAAATCTTCTGGAAGAACATACCGAAAGCTATTTATATTTACTATGTTTTACTATAAATAATAGTTGGTAAACTATAAAGTTGTAAGGAGGTTAAAAAAATGAGTTTAACACAAATTGTTGAAAAAGAAAACATAGGTCATATAGCAAGAGATGGAAGTTACAAAGTAATTGAAGAGAAAGGTAATATGCCAAAGATATATTCTCCAAAATTAGGCAAGTATGTACCTTTAGATTCAGGAAACCCGAAAGGTGAAATACAAAAGTATAATGTTGGTATGGGTCCTGGAAGTTGGTATTAATTTTTTTTAAAAGTGGAACCCCTTGAACATTTTAAAGAATATGTTGAGAGATTCCAACAATTTAATTTTAATGATTTCTCAAAAATATATCATTCATTATATTCAGACTATAAGAATATACAAGATCGTATTGAATTTTCATTATTGATTAATCCAAAAGATGGATTTGATTTAAGATTTGGTTTGTTTAAAATATATGAATCTCAAAAAATATCTTCTTTATTTACAAAAATGGGATTTGGAAATTATAATTTAGAAAATATTTTATCTTCTGTAGAAAATTTCGTTCCAGAGTTTGCTGTTGGTTTTGATTTTAATAAAAAAATTCCAAGAACTAAGGTTTACTTTCTACGATTGCCAGATAATATCATATTTAATGAAAATCCCACTAAGATAATAAATTTTACATCTAAATTAATTAATATAAATTTAACCAATTGTAATGAGCAAGAAATAAAGGATTGTTATCTGATGGCAATAGATTTTTGTCAGAATGATAAACAAAACATAAAAATATACACTAGAAATAAAAATGTCAATCTGGATATAATAAACAACTATTTAAAAGATAATCATATTTCTTCACAGTACTTTAAAAAATTTCAAGAATTATTTTCTGAAGGCCAATTAAAAGATGTGACTATTTCCCGAAAATATTCTCAGATTCAAAACAACCCCAAGGGATTATCTGTTTTTTTTGAAGTAGAAGATAATTTGAATGAATCTATAGAACAATTGGTAAAAACTTGTATTCCTGAAAAATTTTCCGATTTTAAGGAAATAGTAGAAACTTTAGAGATGAACAAACCTGTTAAATATAGTCATATTGGCGTAACATTTTCAGAAAACACAAAAAAAGAAAATATTTGTTTATATTTTTCACCTGTGTTAGAGAATATTAAAAAATGAGAAAGATATTTTTAGTCACTGATTATGCTTGTAATAATGAATGTATTTCTTGTGCAAAAAAATTAGATGAAAAAGGGCGTTTGGATTTAGATCAAATTATTGAAAAAATTGATTTGATAAAACCATCTAAAGATGATTACATTGAATTTAGTGGTGGCGAACCAACATTAAGAAGAGATATATTCGAGATTTGTAATTATATAAAGTCAAATTATGATACAAACCTTATTATTCTTTCCAATGGTTGTAAATTTAAAGATAAGTCTTTTAGTAAGCAAATGAAAGATGTCGGTGTTGATAGGGTGATGACTACATTTTATAGTCCTTATGAAGAAAAACACGATATGATTACTCAAAAAAAAGGAAGTTTTTCAGATACTATAATAGGTTTGAAAAATCTAGAAGAGATAGGATTACCTATTTCAGTAAAAACAATAATTTTAAAACAAAATTATCAAGATCTTTCAGATTTTGTTAGTTTTGCATATAATACTTTTCCTTCAGCATGGGTTTCAATTCATGGTCTAATCATGAGGGGGCGCGCAAATGATAATCGTGAACAACTGGTTGTTAAATATAAAGATATGAAACCATATATAGAAGATGCATTAGACGAAGCAATTAAACGAGAAAAAAATTTAGGAGTTTTTATAATTCCTTCTTGTACGTTAGATCCATATTATTGGCAATATTTAAGCATAAACTGGAAACAAATGACAAAAGAAATGATTTATATTTCTCCTGAAGAAACCATATTTGGAAATTTAGATGTGGCTCAACCAGATTATTGCTCTAATTGTTTAATTAATGAGAATTGCTCGTGGGCATGGGAATCTGCATGGAGAGAATATATTGATATGTTTGGAACAAATGAATTAAGTAAAGTAACAACTTCAAAATTGAGGTATAAATAATGGAAATAATAAAAGCAACAAGAGAATTTTCAAAAGAAATTTCAAAATTAATGTTATTAGATTTAAAAAATCCTAATTCTAGTTTTCCACCTGAAATAATTAATAATTTTAGAGAGCATGCTAAGGAAGAAAATATAATAAAAGAATTTGAAAATCCTAAATTAATCGCATTTATAGCTATAGATAAAAACAAACTGATAGGATTTGTCGTTGGATATGAAAAAGATCCAAGCAGTGCTATGATTCATTATATATCTGCTAAAAGCAACGAAGTGAAAAAAGAATTATTAGATAGTTTTATTAAAGAATGCAAAGTTAAAAAAGTAAATAGAATAATCACTGATACTTTTGAATTTATGGATAACAACAATTTCTTCAAATCAAATGGATTTACGTTAACAAAAAAAGAGAATGTAACCCCAACTCTTGAAATGCTCTGGTATGAATTAAATTTTTAAAGTAATTGTACATATTAAACCTAGTTTTCTCACCTTGATGTTTTTACTAAAGGCACTTCATGCTTGATGTCATAAAATTGTCCCTTTATTCTTGTTCTCGATTGCTCACTGTGTTCGCTTGAAAGAACGCCCTTGAAAATAACTCTTAGGATTTCCTCCGCTTCGCTATGGAACGTTGCACTAATCCTCGGTCTCCGCCACGCTCCGACGCAACTAACAGATGTTAATGTTTTATCTTTAATTTTCCACCCAGAGCAAGATTATGTTCCGTTTCTACTTTTGAAAATCTTTTTTCGATTGTAATAAGTTTATCAACTTTTTGTTCTGTTTCTTCGATACCCTTTATTATTTTGCCAAGTTTATAAGTACCTCCGATTATAGAAAAAGCACCACCAAAATAAGGTATCATTTCTACCCAAACAGGAGAATTTATTATTCCCAAAGTTTTCATTAAAGCCCAGATAAGTATTGCTAATGCTCCAAACAATATTAGAATATCCCAAAAGTCAATTTTTATCTTACCTCTTTTTTTCATAGGATATAATACCTTTGATTTACTCATATACAAAACCTCGCTTTTTTTGATACTACCTTAAAATAATCATTTATGCACAGAAATGCTTGCGAAAACCTCTTACTTTAGTATGAGGATGAGCATTTCTGGCATCCTAAAAATCCATTGTCAAAAGAAAACTCCGTCAAACCAGCATCTTTAGAT
>JAHIFA010000116.1 GCA_018901315.1 Nanobdellota archaeon
AATAAATAAAAAGAAAAATATATTTCTTATGCAACTATTCAAGGAAGCAATTATTAAGCTATTGAAAAAAGAGATAAAGGGCCAAATAGAACTTGAAACCCCTCCAGATTCTAAGCTGGGCGATTATGCTTTTCCATGCTTTGGCCTCGCAAAAGAACTAAGGAAAAGCCCTATGGAAATTGCAAAGGATCTAGCATCAAAACTTAAGCCAAATAAATACATAAAAGAGATAAAAAGCACAGGCCCATATGTTAATTTCTTTGTAAGCAATGAAATACTCAACGAAACAATACTAAATGAAATATTAAAACAAAAGGAAAAATACGGCTTTTCAGAAAAGAAAAACAAAAAGATTGTTGTTGAGTTTCCTGCACCTAACACAAACAAGCCACTGCATCTTGGCCATGTAAGAAACATGCTTATCGGAGAAAGCCTATCAAGGATTCTTGAATTCAACGGATACAAACTGTTTAGGGTTAACTTGAACAATGACCGCGGAATCCATATATGCAAGTCAATGCTTGCCTATAAAAAATGGGGAGATACAAAAACTCCTAAATCAGAAAATAAAAAATCAGATCATTTTGTTGGCGATTTCTATGTTCTTTACAACAAAAAACTAAAGGAAAATCCTGACCTTGACAAAGAAGCGCAGGAAATGCTCAGAAAATGGGAAGCTGGAGACAAAGAAATAGTAGAACTTTGGAAAAAAATGAATAACTGGGCCATCAATGGATTTAATGAGACATACAAAACATTCGGAATAAAGCATGATAAAACATACAATGAAAGCGAGCATTATGACAAGGCAAAAGATATTGTTCTTGACGGCCTTAAAAAAGGAATTTTCAAAAAAGATGATGATGAAAATGTTTTTGTAGAGCTTGAAAAATATAACATACCAAATAAAATCTTGTTGAGAGCAGACGGCACAAGTGTTTACATGACACAGGATTTAATGTTGGCACAACTTAAATATAAAGATTTTAAGATGGATAAATCAATATTTGTTGTCGGCTCAGAGCAAAAGCTTCACTTCAGGCAATTGTTTAAAATTCTTGAGTTAATTGGATTCAAAAACTTTGATGGATGCTATCATTTGGCTTATGGCATGATTTATCTTCCTGAGGGAAAAATGAAATCAAGGGAAGGAACTGTTATTGATGCTGATAACCTTGTTGGGGATATGATAGCTCTTGCAAGAAAAGAAATACAAAAAAGACATGATCTAGATAAGAAAGAGATAGATCAAAGGGCAGAGCAGATTGGAATGGGCGCATTAATCTTTTTCATCCTAAAGTATGATGCGCTGAAAGACTTTGTATTTAATCCAAAAGAATCAATCTCATTTGAGGGTGAAACAGGCCCATATATCCAGTATGCACATGCCCGCATTTGCAGCATTTTGAGAAAGTTTGGAAAAAGGATTGACAAAAGTTTTCTTGATAAAACAGACTTATCCTTATTAAAAGAAAAACAGGAAACTGAATTAATTAAACTCTTGGGAAAATTTCCAGATGTTGTTGAAGATGCAGCATCTTCATATAAGCCATCATTAATAGCCCGTTATCTGATTGACTTATCGCAGAGCTTTAATGAGTTTTATCATATTCACCAGATTCTAAAGGAAAAAGAAGAACTTAAAAATGCAAGAATTCTTTTAATAGATAGTGTAAGGCAGGTTCTGAAGAATGGCCTTAATCTTCTTGGAATAGAAGCCCCTGAAAAGATGTGAAAACAAAGTTTTATATATTTCTTGCTACTTTTTAATGGTTAATAAGCTATTGGTAAAAAAATGACAAAAAAAATAAAAGAAAAACATAGTTTAGACAGCCTTATTCTTAGCGGTGATAAGATTAAAAAAATTAACTTATATTTAAAAGAACATTTAACTGCTGAAATAAAACTAAAATATTCATCAGTTATTTTTAATTATATAAACATAAAGAGAGAGGAATTAGACAGCATACTTAATTTTTATGATAAATTTAGGAAAGCAATTTTAGATGAAAACAGCGAGATTGAAATATCTAGGAAAGAAGATGCATTAGTAAGTATGATTTTAAAAGGGTATGAAATTGATAACCTTAAAACCTCTGATGTAAGATTAGATTCTGTTGCAGTAATACATTTTAATGGTAAGAGTCCTTTAATTTATAGGCATATGACCCCCACTGATTTAGGTAAATACATGCTGGATTACTGGAGATTCCAAAGAATGAATAATGATGCAGATGAATGGATAAACACGATATTGGTAAATAAAGGACCAAAAGAAGAACTTTTTCAGAATTACAAAGAAGAAGTTATAAAATCTTTTCTTACTTTTTTGGGTTTACCAAATAATTACAATAATAAAAATACGCCCACAAGAATAAAGATTAATCCGACTATTATTGAAATCCAGGCATAAAGCTCATCTTTTGGAAGATTAGCTATAATTTTGGCAATATCCTTTTGTTTTTCCTTTTTAGCTCCACTAACTCCCGGATAAATTAATGGCCCGGGCTTAAACACAGGCCCCTGGCTGGGATAATTGGGTCTTGTGCCAGGTCCAATGCTCTTTTGAAATGACTGGCTAGGTCTTGGAAAACCAGGATTCGCTCCTAAGAGAGTATGTCCTTGTACTGGTGCTGCTTTCTTTTTTTCAAAAATAGGTATAATTTTATTCCCTGCCTTAATCTTCATTTAATCACCTTTTTAGCAATTATATTCTGATGTTTATAAAATTTTCTTTTTTAATGCTGTGTTGTATGATTCCTAATTTTTTCTATAGCTTTCGCTATTTCTATTTTTTCTTTCTAACCGACTTGCAATAACCTGTTATAAGCCCAGAATTTTCTTTTTGCTTCTTTGTACATATTTCTCTTTTTTGTTGCTTTTACACATTCTCCAAATATTCTCTTTACTGAGGAAAAAATACCCTCTGTAGAAGGCCACCTCATACCATACCT
>JAHIFA010000117.1 GCA_018901315.1 Nanobdellota archaeon
AGCTAGCTTCAAATATAGCCTTAACCTGCATCTCTGCTATTTCTGGATATGTAATAGCTAATCTGCATCCACGATGCCCGAGCATTGGATTGATCTCATGAAGTGCTGTTATTTTTTCCTGTATTTTTTCCTCTGTAACATTCATTTCTTTTGCAAGTTCTTTTATATCATCCTTTGCCTGCGGCAGAAATTCATGCAATGGCGGATCAAGCAATCTTATTGTAACAGGCATTCCTTTCATTACCTTAAAAATTCCAATAAAGTCTGATTTCTGCATTGGCAAAAGCTTGTCAAGTGCTTTTTTCCTTCCAACAATATCCTCTGCTAAAATCATTTCCCTGACAGCTTTTATCCTGTCCTCCTGGAAGAACATGTGCTCTGTCCTGCATAATCCAATGCCTTCAGCTCCAAACTCAACAGATATTTTGGCATCATTAGGTGTGTCAGCATTTGTTCTTACACCCAATGTCCTGTATGAGTCAGCCCATTTCATCAATGTCTTGAATTCTCCTTTTAGTTCTGGATCAATCAAATCAACCTTACCTAAAATGACTTCTCCTGTGTTGCCATTTAAGGTTATTGTGTCATATTCCTTAACAATAATATCATTAATCTTGAACTCTTTTCTTTTTTCATGTATTCTTATTTTTTCACATCCAGCAACACAGCACTTTCCCATGCCTCTTGCTACAACAGCTGCATGAGATGTCATTCCTCCTCGGGCAGTTAAAATTCCCTGCGCAGCTGCCATTCCCTTAATATCCTCTGGGTTTGTTTCATTTCTTACAAGAATTACTTTTTTGCCTTCCTCATTAAGGTCATGTGCTTTTTTTGCATCAAAAACAACAGAGCCAACAGCTGCTCCTGGAGAAGCTGGAAGACCCTTTGCAATAACATTTATTTTGGCTTTTTGGTCAATTGTCTTGTGCAACAGCTGGTCAAGCTGGCTTGGCTCAACCCTTAATACTGCCTCTTCCTTTGTTATTAAACCCTCATCAACCATATCAACTGCTACCTTTACAGCTGCATGGGCTGTTCTTTTTCCTGTTCTTGTCTGCAATAAAAATAATTTTCCTTTTTCTATTGTAAACTCAATATCCTGCATATCCTTGTAATGCAGCTCCAGTTTTTTATACACGTCAACAAGCTGCCCATAAACAGATGGCATGTCTTTTTTTAGTTCTTCAATCTCTTTTGGTGTCCTTATTCCTGCAACAACATCTTCGCCTTGTGCATTCATTAAGTATTCTCCAAAAAATTTTTTTTCGCCAGTGCTTGGATTTCTTGTAAAGGCAACACCTGTTCCAGAATCATTTCCCATATTTCCAAAGACCATGGATTGCACGTTTACTGCTGTTCCAAGGCTATCTGGAATATCATTTAGCTTGCGGTATGTAATTGCTCTTTCATTGTTCCATGAGTCAAAGACAGCATTTATTGCCATATCCAGCTGTATGTTTGGCTTTTCCGGAAACTCCTCATTTGTTACTTCTTTGACCTTTGCCTTGTAAAGCTCAACAATCTTCTGCAATGCCTTAACATCAAGCTCTGTGTCAAGCTTAACATTATTTTCTTCTTTAACAATTTCCAGTATTTTCTCAAAGTTTTCATGATGTATGCCAAGAACAACATTTCCAAACATCTGTATAAATCTTCTGTAAGAATCCAATACAAATCTCTCGTTTTTTGTGAGCTCTATAAGCCCCTGCACTGTATCTGGGTTTAATCCAAGATTAAGAATAGTGTCCATCATGCCGGGCATTGAAACAGCTGCTCCCGACCTTACAGAAACAAGCAGTGGATTTTTCTTGTCCCCAAACTTTTTTCCTGTTTTTTCCTCAAGCTCGTTCATGTTAGCTTCTATCTCAACATCCAGCTCTTCTGGATATTTTTTATTGTTCTCAGAATATAAGTTGCAAACCTCTGTTGTGATTGTAAAGCCCTGCGGCACAGGTATTCCAATCTTTGTCATCTCGCTTAGGTTAGCTCCTTTGCCGCCCAAAAGAGCTTTCATCTCTTTTCCCCCTTCTCCAAAAAAATACACACACTTTTTTTCTTTCATTTCAATTACCTCTTATAATCCTAAAAGGAGTTTTAAATTCATTTATAAATTTAGTTAAAGTAAAGAATATAGGTTAGAATTAAACTAATCTTTTTAACATTTCAACTATCTTTTTCCCGTCAGCCTTTCCTCGAAGTTTGGCCATTGCCTGGCCCATCAAGGCATTAAAGGGAGCTCCTTTGTTCTTTGCAATTATTTCTCTGAGAATTTTCTTTATTTCTTCGTCGCTAATCAAAATGTATTTTGAGTAATCTGCTTTTTTGCCCTGCGCTTTCTCAACCAGAATCTCAAAAACAGCTTCTTTTGATATATTTCCCTTATCAAGGTATTCAAGAATCTTTTCAATGTGCTCACTTACATTAATTTCCTTTCCATACCTTCTTTTTATCTCCTTTCCAGAGTTTATTAAAATATCTGCAATAAATAATGGCTTAATATTCTTGTATTTTTCAGCAAGCTTTATGAAAAATTCTGTTTTGTCAGATTTTGTTATAAGGTTTGCAAGATCCTTGTTTAAGTTGAAATCCTTTTCAAGTTTTTCTGATTTATCTGTTATCAATTCTGGAATTTTTATTTTGCTTATGTCCGGCCTTATCATCCTAACATCAGTCTCAGGATACATCCTTGCAGAGCCAGGCATTGGCCTCATAAAGCTAGTGCTTAAGTCTTTATTAGCTTTTCTCACTTCTTTTTTTAGCTCCTGATATTTTTCTATTAGCTTGAGATGCCTTTTTACCTCGTTCTCTATTATCCTTGGCATATTCCTTAAGTCCTGAAAGCCCTTTATCTCAACTCTTGATTTTCCCTTTATAGAAAGATTAACATCCTGCCTTATTGTGCCCAGGCCCCTTTTTACCTTGTTTGTTGACCTTAGAATCATGCCAATTTTTTCAGCAGCCTCTTTGCAGTGCTCTGGATCTTTTATATCTGGCGCTGTTGCAACCTCAATCAATGGAATTCCAAGCCTTGAAAGATTATAAATGTCTTCTTTTTCAGCTCTTTTGACAATCTTTGCAGCCTCTTCTTCTAAACAGATTGTATCAATCCTCACTTTTCCTTTTGATGTTTCAATAAAGCCGTCTGCTGCAATCAAAGCAGTTCTTTGAAATCCAGCTGTATTTGAGCCATCAACAACTGTTTTCCTCATAAAGCAGATTTTGTCAACAATCCTTGCATTAAGCATTAATGCAACCTGCAATACTATTTCCAATGCCTCTTTATTTACATCATGTGGAGGCTCTTCATCAAGTTCAACTAAGCAGGTTGTGTTAGAATAAGCCTGGTAAATAAACTGTTTTTCCTTTTTTACTTCATGCAATGCAGCAGCATCAACCTCGCCGCTTTCGCCAGCACTTGCCCTTAATTTTCTTCTTATTACAATATTGGGTTTGTCATCCCTTATAACAGAAGGGCAGTTGCAGAATAATTTGTGAGTGTCAAGCTGTTGATGTATCTCAATCCCGCATTTGAAATTAAGCTTTTTATAGTCTAATTGCATAATCAAATAAAAACATAAGAACTTTATAAATCTTGCTGATTATCTCTGCCAAATAATAATGCCTTTCTTTTTTACTTGCCTTATTCTATGAAGAGGTATTTGTGATTCTTCTTCTCCTACAACCATGAAGCTGCCTTCAACGCTTTTTATGTCATTGAATCTTATTTCCATGTTCCTGCTTGAAACCCTGTCAAAATAAGCAATAGAA
>JAHIFA010000012.1 GCA_018901315.1 Nanobdellota archaeon
AATGAAAAAATGTATTATAGGAGTTGACCTTGGAGGAACAAGCATAAGGGCTGGATTAGTTCTTGGCAGCAAAGTGATTAAAAAGGTAGAGGTAAAAACAGAACCAAAAAAAGGAAAAAATATTGTTATAAAAAATCTTGTTAAGGTTATAAGCAGTGTAATGACAAAAAATGTAGCTGGAATTGGAATAGGCTCTCCGGGACCGTTGGATTATAGAAAAGGCCTTATCATAAGAACAAAGAATATCCCTCTTGAAAAAGTTAATCTAAAAAAATTATTAGAAAAAAAGTTCAATGTTCCTGTGTTTGTTGATAATGATGCAAACTGCTTTACTTTTGGAGAAGCCCTTTATGGCAGTGGAAAAAATCATGATTGTGTAATCGGAATAACTTTGGGCACTGGTGTTGGCGGAGGAATTATTATTAATAAAAAAATATTCCATGGCAGGATGAATGCTGGCGAGCTGGGCCACACAACCATTGATTTTAATGGGATAAAATGCAATTGCGGCAATATTGGCTGCCTTGAGGAATATGTTAGCGCAAGGGGAATTATGAGGCTTACAAAAGGCCTAAAGGCAAAGACTCCGTTAGAGGTCTATAATCTTGCATTAAAGGGAAACAAGAAAGCAATAAATGCATTTGAAAAAATAGGTTTTTATCTTGGTGTTAATCTTACAAATTTTGTGAATATATTTGATCCTAATATAATTGTTATTGGAGGCAAAATCTCAAATGCCTGGAAATTTTTCTCAAAAAGCATGAAAAAAACAGTAAAGGAAAGGGCCTATGTAAACAAAAACCCAATAATAGTTAAGAGCAGGTTAGGGGATGCTGCTATTCTGGGTGCTGCCTCACTCATAAGAAAATAAATGATTTAGCATTTCTTTAATTTTTCAGTTAAATTCCAACAGCAAGCAGAATTAAGCCTATGCCGAGGCCAAATATAACATTAAATATTTTAACATAAAAGGCGTCTTTTACAGAATGGGACAACAATGGCAACATGCCGTGGCCATCCTGGACTATTGAGCTTACTAATAATACTGAAAAGGGTATTATGCCCTGTGCAAACAACAAAACAAAAATAATATGCGGACCAGATACAGGAATTATTCCAACTAAGGCAGCTATCAAAATTAATGCTAGTTTATTTTGGGGCAGTATTGATCCAAGATCAAATCTCAGCATTAAAAAGTTTATTATTAGCATTGTAAAGAAAAGCCACATAAACAATCTTGGAATGTGCTCTTTTATTATATGCCCATAAATATGCTTTTTTAAAAAATGCCTGAAAAATGATTTTCCCTGCAAATCCTGCTTTTTATGAATCTCAATCTCGCAGGGTTTTGATATCTTTAATTTTGTTTTTTTAATAATTTTGTCAGCTAAAAAGCCGGCGATAATCCCAAGAACAAGGCAGATAAAAAATATTAACAAAGCAGTTCCAGGTATTTTTGCAAGCATGACAAATGCTTCATCTCCTGCTGTTGCAACCATAACTGCAACCAAAGCGCCAAATCCAACAATGCCATGTGTATAAGATGAAACAATAAAGAATGCGCCAAAACAGCCAGGTGTAACACCCAGCAAAGAGGACAGTGTGTATTGCCTTAATGGTTTTTTTGTAATGCTATTGTTGATTTTATCCCTATACTTTAACTCAAAAAACTCAACAATAACCATTAATACAAAGATTATAAGAATTATCTTTAATGTTTCCAGAAGTGTTTCAACTATCATTGGTCTAACTATAAATAGGGCTTATTTAAAAAATTTGTGTTTAGAAAATGTTTTTTAGATTAGTTTATCTCAACGTATTGATTATGGTCTCCAACATATAGTTTTTCATTTGTTGCGTAGATAACATTCCGCCCTTTTATCATTTCCTTGTCAAACAGCAAGTTATAACCCTTGCAACAAATCACTAATGAATCTTCTTCAGAAACCTTAACTAATATATGAATTCCTTTTTGATCATCTTTTCTATCTATAATTTTTCCCTTAAATGTTTCTTCTATATTCTTGGTAGGCATTTTTTCTTCCCCCTATTTAGTTAAATCAACAGCCTCAAAATGCGCAAGCTCTATGTCTAAACCTTGAAGTCTAATATCTATTGAATAATATTTGTTCTTCTTTTTTATG
>JAHIFA010000118.1 GCA_018901315.1 Nanobdellota archaeon
ATTATTGAATGAAAAAAGTGATATTAACATTCAGTCTGAGATTGACTTTACTGCAGGACAGGTGTTTAATGTAGGATTAAACAAGGAAATAACATTGACTCGACTGAAAAATAGTCTGAAGAAAGATGAAAAAATTATCTTAATGGCAATTGGCTGGTTAGCCAGTCAGGAAAAGATAATTTTCTTAAGTGACAATAATGATATCAAAATAAAGGTTAAAGACTAATTCTTTAGATAAGTTTATAATTAAAACTTGTTTTTGTATCTATAATGCCGCATAATAAAAAATCATCACGAATACTGTATATGGGTACATTTCCTCCAAGAGAGTGTGGAATAGCTACGTTTACAAAGGATTTAGTCACAGCTATAGACAAAAAAATTTCTCCTTTGGTAAAGTCCAAGATTCTTGCAATGAATAATGATAGCACTAATATCTACAATTATCCAGAAGAAGTTATACTAGAGATAGATGATACAGACATATCTGAATATATTATGATAGCGAAGAAGATAAATAATATGGGTGCTATAAAACTAGTGAATATCCAGCATGAATTTGGGATTTTTGGTGGAGAATATGGCAGCTATCTTATAGCGTTTCTCGAGGCACTAAAAAAACCAGTTTTAATAACATTCCATACTGTGTTGCCTAATCCTAATGATAAACTAAAGAAAGTTGTTTGTACTTTGGCAGAAAAATCAGATTGTATTGTAGTGATGACAAAGAAAGGCATTGATATCCTAAGAACTGACTATGGCATAAAAACAGATATAAAGCTTATACCTCATGGTATTCCGACTGTTAATTTTGATTCAAGCCTAAAAGAAAAGATAAAGTTAGGTTATAAAAATAAGATTATTCTTTCATCCTTTGGTATGATGAATCCTGGCAAAGGTTATGAATATGTTATTGAAGCCCTGCCCAAAGTTATTGAAAAATTTCCTAATATATTGTATATTATTGTTGGAGAAACCCACCCTGTTGTCAGAAAAAAAGAAGGTGAGCAATACAGAAATTTCCTTGAAAGTAAAGTAAAGGAGCTTGGCTTACAAAAACATGTGAAATTTTACAATAAATATGTGAAATTAAGTGAAATAATAAAATATCTCAGGTCAACTGATGTTTATTTATGTTCTAATCTTAACCCCAATCAGATAACAAGCGGAACTCTGGTTTATGCCCTTGGAGCAGGCAGAGCAGCAATCTCAACACCCTTCTTGCATGCTAAAGATATCATCACATCTGAAAGAGGCATATTAGTTAATTTTAAGGACAAGAATTCAATTAGTGATGCAATTTTAAAAATCATCTCAAATCCAGCTTTAAAAGAACTAATGGAAAAAAACGCTTACTCTTATACAAGGCATATGACATGGCCTAATGTTGCACTGTCTTACATGGATGTATTTAATAAGTATTTGAACATCAAAGATAAATATGAAAAATCATTCCCTAAAATCAAGCTTAATTATCTTATTAAACTTACAGATGATTTTGGAATATTTCAATTTGTGAATTATACCAAGCCCGATAAAACCGATGGCTATACACTTGATGACAATGCAAGAGCTATGATAGTTTGTTGCATGCATTACAATAAGTTCAGAGATGACTCTCAATTAAATCTTATAAAGACATATCTGAATTTCATCAAATATGTCCAGCAGAAGGATGGAAAGTTATTCAATTTTGTAGACTATAATAGAAAAATAAATCTTGACAACTGGGCAGATGATGCACATGGCAGGGCATTATGGGCTCTTGGTTTCTTAATATCTATAGATTTACTCCCAAAAGAATTGAAGGATGAGGCTGAACAGATTTTTAAAAAGGCATTGGGCATAGTAAATAAGATTAAGTCTCCAAGAGCAGTTGCCTTTATAATTCTTGGATTATATTTCTACAATAAAGCAAAACCCACATCTGAGATTATTTCCACAATAAAGATGTTGGCTGATCATCTGGTTTCTTTATACAATGATAATCCTTCTAAGGAGTGGCAATGGTTTGAAACTTATCTTACTTACTCTAACAGTAAATTACCTGAGTCCCTCTTTTACGCTTATTTAGCAACTAAAGATGAAAAATATCTGCATATTGCAAAATTAACATTGAATTTTCTGATATCTATAACTTTCGAAAATAACAGGTTTGCACCAATTGGTCATGATGGTTGGTATTTTAAAGACGGCCATAAAGCGTATTTTGACCAACAGCCAGTGGATACAGCTTCTATGGTACAGACTCTTATCTTAGCTAAAGAGGTTACAGGTGAAGAAAAGTACATAAAGAATGCAGTTATTGTTTTCCAGTGGTTTTTGGGAAACAACATTCTTAACCAAGTGGTTTATGATGAACACACTGGTGGTTGTCATGATGGTATTGGCAAATCATCAATAAACCTTAATCAAGGCGCAGAATCAACCATATCCTATCTTATAGCAAGATTAAGCTTGGATGGTTATTATAGAGAAAATAAAGATCTGAGATGATGTTGCAGCTGATTATGAAGATTATGGCAAAGACCATTATTTCTATTTCAAAAAAGATTTAATTAAGTCAAAAAGTTCACCAATGTTTTTCTCTACTCTCTTGCAGAGTTGTTTTTTTATTGGCATCTGCCAGTTTATCACATAATTCCTCCAATCAGACCCTCTTAATTTAGATGAATGTTGCCCAAAAAAAATCAGAACTTCTTTGTCATTTACAAATCCTTCTTCATTTACAACAATTAAGTGGGGCAATTCATGAAGGTATTTTCTTCTAGAATACATATAAGCAAGTATTGTATGATGCCCATCGAATAACACAAGTTCATTTTCCTTAGTCTGGACCAATTTAATATTGGGTAACCTGCTTGGATGCAGAATATCTTTTTCTGATTCTATTTGTCGAATCATACACTTTATCTGCTGAATATCTTTAATTCCATCTTTATTATGTAAATTTATAATCCTCCTTAGAGGGATTTTTTTACCTATTTTTTCTATTTTTAACTTTATTTTATCTGAAAAAATACTTTTTTCGAAAAAATTTACTACCTTGTATATATCTTTAGCAGAAGCAGGAATGGTTTCTGAAAAGGTATTTACAGAATCGAGTAATTTCAGAGGATAAGATAGTTTTATAATTTTATGATTCATTTTGTGATTATACCAAAAACTTAATTATATTTAATAGTTTAGTAAATAAAAATCTGTTACTTGTAACATTATTTGTATAAATCAGGGCCATATAAAAACTTGCTATATCTAGGCTTATAAGAAAATTTAGCCCCGCACGGATTATATACCTTTTATGGTAACTTTTTGGGGCTAGTTATTTTAAATTAGAATAAAATAATAGTCTCCCTAACGGAGGTTTAATACTTTATTCCAATGCTTATAATAAAATTTATAAACATACATAATAATACACTCATTTATGATTATCAAGAGATTAAATTCTGGGTTTAAAATGCCTGCTCTAGGAATAGGAACTTATGGCATGGGGGGTGATGAGCAAGATGAAGACAAATCAAATGATGCTGAATGTATAACTGCAATCAGAGATGCTCTCAATTTAGGTTATACCCATATAGATACTGCTGAAGTATATGACAATGGACATACTGAAGAATTAGTTGGCAAAGCTATTGGGGGTTATGACAGGAAAAAATTATTCATAGCAACAAAAGTGTTCAAAACAAATCTAAAATATGATGATGTAATAAAATCTGTCAAGGGAAGCCTCAAAAGAATGAAAATAAATTATATTGACTTATACCTAATACACTCCTACAACCCAGATATTCCTATTAAAGAAACAATTTCTGCCATGAATGAGTTAGTAAAAAAAGGATTAATAAAGCATATTGGTGTATGTAATTTTTCAATAGAACAGTTAAAAGAAGCTCAAAAATACTCAATGAATAATATAGTAACAAATCAAATGAAATATAGTCTTTGGGCAAAGACCGGACCTGATTTGGAAACTATTGATTACTGCCAGAAGAATGATATAATGGTTACTGCATATAAATTGTTTGGCAGAGGCAAAATCAATACTGAGAAAATACAAATATTTTCTGTC
>JAHIFA010000119.1 GCA_018901315.1 Nanobdellota archaeon
CCTGCTAATTTGCTAAGAGGAATAAGGCCTATATAAATAAATACGCCTTCTAATTTCAGTTCTGTGCTTCCTTTGTATGGCTTATTAAAAACAACTTTTTCAACACTGCCTTTGCCTTTTATCTCTTTTACTTCAATGCTGTTTATGGCTTCTATCTTACCTTTTTTAACATTCTCCTGCAATTTTTTAGAGTTTGAAAATTCCGGATGAAGCTTCTCTTCATTGTTTATGATATATATTTTTTTTGCATATTCTGTGAGCAGATTAGCCTCTTTTACAGCACTATCTCCACCGCCTATTACTGCAATAATCTTGTCTTTTACATGATGGGCATCGCAAAGCGCGCAGTAATAAACCCCTTTTCCGAAAAATTCCTTTTCTCCTGGAACACCTAATTTTCTAACTTTAGTGCCTGTTGCAAAAATAATTGTTTTGCTGTTAAATGCTTTTTTCTCAAGATGGGCTGTGAACATTTCTTTCCCTTTTACAGAAATTTTTTCAACTATATCTGTAAGAATATCAACATCATAGTCCATTGCATGATTTTCCATCAGCTGGGCAAGCTCTTGGCCGCCTATGGAAACAAAGCCAGGGTAGTTCTCCACAGTTCCTGTTAATGCTATTGTTCCACCAGGAAGCTCTCCAATTATCAGGGTTTTAAGCCCTAATCTTGCAGAATACATAGCTGATGCTAAACCTGTAACTCCTGTGCCAACAATTATTGTATCATACAGTATTGATTCATTAGGCTTGTGAGCATAGTTGTTTCTTGGCTCAAATATTATTTTTTCTTTTGTATTTGGCATTTTTTCCTCCTTATCTTAGAAGATGTGGTGCAAAAACTAAGATAAATCCTAATATAGTAAGTATAACTCCTCCCAGTAATCTGCAATATTTTGCATATTTCTCTCCTAAAGAGCTGCTGATTGCAAATGCAGCCAGGCTAAAAATAATCAGGTCATCAAGCATGAAAAACAGAGTGTACAATCCTATATATGCATAATGCTGAAAAGTCGATAATCCGCTAAGGGCGAGTATTTGCGTGAAAACAGCTGGTATTGCAGAAGAGCATACAAACTCAACTGAGTTGACAACAAAAGCAAGCCCAATTATTGAGAATATAATTGCAACTGAAATAGGCTGGGAAATTATTTTCTGGATTTTAGTCATAGTTTTTTCATGTGATTGCTCACCACCCACTTCGCAAGCCAGACTTCCTTTAGTTGTGAAATATTCTTTTAAATGAATTACTCCTCCGCCTAATGCAACAAGCCCTATGAGTATTGTCAAAGTCCTGATGTATCCTATTAAGAGAAATAGATTTATCCATGTAGTCATAAATAGAAAGTAAAGTATCCCTGAGGAAAGGATAAAACTGCCAACAATAATCCATACTTTCTTCCTGTCTTTTATGCCTATTAAAAGCCCAATTAAATATACAAGAACCCACATTGCGCAGGGATTAAATCCGTCAATAAGCCCCAGGACTACTGCCAAAGCAGGTATTGAAAATGATGTCAAATCAGTCCTTCCAATAAAAGGCAGTTCAAAATCTTTAAAACTTGATTTTACCTCCTGGGAGCTGACATTATGATTTAAGTCAGCAATGCACTCTTCTTGGCATTCCTGTATGGTTTGTTTGATTTGCTCTTTGGAATGAACCCCAACTAAAGGATGCTCTTGGACAAAGATTGTAGGAACTGCAAGTTTTGATGTGTCAAACCCTGATTCTGCAGCTAATTTGTAGAACAATACAGAGCCTTCCCTGGATGAGGCATCATATGAATAAAAATTTATATCTTTCATTTCCTCTTTAAGCTCATTGAATATTGGCTTTTGTTCAGAGCAGTGAGGACAGGTAGGAAGATAAAAGAATATGACTGAGAACCCCTCCTCCTGGCTAATCTTTGACTCACTTGTAAAAACAAATGCAAATGCCCCAATGAGCACTAATGCTATCACTAAGTAAATGTTAAATTTGGATTCAAAAAACTTTTTTATAGTTGATGATACAATGCTCATTCTATTCCCAACGCCTCTTTTAGTTTCTTAAGGTCATACCCTGTAATAATTTTTCCATCCACTTCAGTAACAGGCACGTTTTCCTGGTTGCTTTTTTTAGCCATTTCCTCTCCCTTTTCCCTGTCTTTTAAAACATCTATTTCTTCAAAACTAATGTTATTTTTCTTAAGGTAGTTTTTTATAATAATGCAGTAGGGGCATATTGGTGTGGTATATATAGTTACTTTCATGGTTAAGCCTCATTTTTATTTTTCATGCAACAACTTTTTTTAAAAATCTTTCCTTTATTATTGCCTAATGCCTTGAAAACATCACAAACCCTGTAATCCTTGATTTTATAAAAAATCTTTTTGCCTTGCCTTCTTGATTCCAGGATTCCGCAGTTTTTTAATTTGCCTAACTGGATTGAAACTGTTGATTGTGTTCTTTTTGTATGCGGGATTATCTCGCAAACGCATTTCTCTCCATTTAAAAGGAATTTTACTATTTTTAGCCTTGTATCATCTGACAGGGCTTTTAAGATTCTTAATGATTTTTCCATATTTACATATTGACAAAAGTAAATATTTATAAATTTAATGGTTTTGGGGCAGTTAATAAAATACCATAAAAACAGAAGATAAAACAAATTTATCAAAACCAAAAGGTTTATATATTCTGTAATTACCTTAGAATAGAAAAATGATATATAAAAAATTAACCAGAAATGAGAAAGATTTAAATAGATTAAATCCCAATAGTCAAAATATGAAAAGGAATGTAATAAGTTCTGAATTAAAGGGAGATAAATTAATTAAAGCTATGAAAGAGGCTCAGAAAGATTCTAGATTCATTAAAGAAATAAATAAATTTATTAAAGCAACAACAAGCGTTCACAAATTATATTAGATTCCTGAATTTTTTGAGTAAATCAGAGTATTCTAAGAGATTAGGTGTTCTTAAATTTTCTTTGATATTTATGTGTTTATAAGATTTCAAAGCATGTTTTCCGAGCAATGTTTTATTATCTGCAGAATATATTATATCTAAACCGTAAAAGCTTGCACACGCAACTATCATAAAATCTATTCTGATGCTTGTATCCCATCCGTAAATTCCACCCAAATTTCTGTAATAATCATAATACTTTCTAGCTAAGTTGGTTATTTTGAGTGAATGTTCAAGAAAATGATCTCCTGTTATTCTGTCATATAAGCTTAATAAGAGGATTCTGGTCTTTTTAC